>JBEDKU010000053.1:0-3946 GCA_041172045.1 Verrucomicrobiota bacterium
GTGGAAAATCACCCGCCTGCCGATGCCCAGTTCCCCGGCGAGCGCCTCGAGGCGCTCGCGATCCGGACCTGAGCCGAGAATCTCGAATTGCCAATTGCAGCGTCCGTCTACCCGGGCCAGCGCCCGCAGGGAAAGTTCCAGTCCCTTGCGCCGCTCAAGTTGGCCTGCATACATCAGGCGGATCGCACCGGGCTGGGGTTCGCGCTGGAAGCTTTCCGTGACCTCGGTTGCGCCGGTATCCAACATCACTCCCTTCGCTGGGATTCCTAGGGAGACCATCATATCGTGCATTTCCGAATTGGCTGGAATTACAGCTGATGCCCATCGGAATGTATTGCGAAGCCAGGGAATGCGTAAAAAATTGTGGATGAGAAGGTTTCGCAACGCCTGCGCCGGTGCGTTGATGCCGAAGAGGCGTAGATAATGGGCGTTCACCAATGGAGCGGCTACAGGGCCGATCACAAAAGTGCAGTGATCCGACCCCCAGAATCCCGGACACAGCGCGGTGCAGAAGGTGAGATGGTGAACAATATCCGCTTGATTCGCCTCACGACGGAAACGGCGGGCTGCTGTCCACTGCCAAAGGAAGTAGTAAGCCATCGTTGGGAGCAGTCGGCGGCGTTTTAGGAATTTCCAAATGGCTCCGAGGTCGTGATAGAGGAAACGAACCTGTCGCAACGGATCATGGATTGGCGTAGCTGCGATTGCTCGTTTGATCGGTTCCTGATTGTTGCTGCGGGTGAGAACTGTGAGGGCGACACGCTCTGCCAGACCGCAGGTCCATCTCCAGCCCACGCCGGGTTCGGAACCTTTGCCTGGTTCGCATGCGTATGCGGAGAGGAGGATCCTCATTCGCTCCTTTCCGTTTTCTGACGGGTTCGGTATTCCTCCGTTGTTTTCAAGATCCATTGGAGTGGTGGATGGGTGTTGCCGGCGGATTCGACAGTAGCCGGAATTTCATCGATGGACTCCGCGACGTTTCAGCAACAGATCAATGACACTCCCGCAAACCGAATTGGCGACTTCTTTGGCGGGTCTGTTGGAATCAACGAGATGGTAACGGCGGTCACTGGCTGCTAGGGCGCGAAGCGCCCCCCGTTGGCGTTCCAGTTCGTGAACTGGCAGTTCGGGCTTGCGTGCATGGCAGCTCACCGGATCGACATCGAGAACGAAGGCGACTTCGGATTTCGGCAGCATCTTGCGGAGAACGTGCGCCAAGGGAATCGCCGCGCGGGACAGCCGATATCGTTTAGGGTCTATCAGAATGTCATCAAAATCGCGGTCGAAAATGATCAGGGTGCTTTCCACCTTGAGACGGAGCAGCTTGATGAGACATGCCGCCCAGTGATCCAGAAAATAATAGAACAGCTTGGCCAAGCTTCGAGCCAATCCATAGACTGGCTTGCCATGGGGTTCTGTGACAGGTTTAGAATCTGACGGGAACTCGAAGAACATTGGCCGGAAATGATAGGTTTTGGAGCGTCGAAAAAAATCGCCAAGGTTTTCATTCATAAGCTCGATCAAGGTGGATTTTCCACTGCCGTCCGGCCCGAGCAGAGTGATCTGCATCCCGGTCGGGCGCAGGAGTCGCTTCACGACGCGGATGGTTTCGCGCATTAGCAACCACAGCCCGAAGCGATTCCTTCCCAACATCAATTCGCGGAGGCGATGCCATTCTTCTGGTGGTTGCGAGAGCCATTCCTCAAGGGTACGGCCTGAGTCGCCGAAGGCGCGGGTGAAGAGGTTTTCGGCGCCTTCTTTATCTTGTTCCCACAGGGTTCGGAGCTTTGGAAGATACTTGGCCGGGTCCTTCTTCTTCGCGTCGAAAAGCTTGGTGGCCTCGTAGATGAATTCGGCCCGGGGCGCTGGAACCCAGTAGGGGCCGTATAGGCGCCGGCCATCGAGCAGGACATCGTTGGGAACGAGCAAGCGGCGCGCGCGCGCGTAGTTGGAGCACGCGTCCAGCAGTAACCTCTGTAAAGGGTCATCCAGACTGATGAGCACGTTGTAGTAGGCGAAAACGCCGTGCTGGAAACTTTGCACAACGGCCCAGTTGTACTGGCGTCCCAGTTTTTCCTGAATCGCGGTGAGTGACGACAGGTCCTGGTCGCGCACGGCGTAGTCGATGTCGCTTGCGACATCCTGCGGAAGTGTTTGATAGGAATGGATGATCACGTAGGGAATTCCCAGTTCCTCCAGTTCCTTGAAGTAGAGATCGATGAATTCAGCGGCGGTGGTGAACATGAAAAACGAAACGAGATGTTGGAATTGTGGAAAATGCGACCGGTTCCGGACCTGTGATTAGCCTTTTGAGCGCAGATGCTCTCCCAACCTGATTGCTAGCGCGATGAGCATGAGAGTGGGGTTGGCGTGGCCGCTGGTGGGAAACACCGAAGCCCCTGCGACATACAGGTTTTCAATCCCATGAATCTTGCAATCCGTGTCCACAACCCCGGTTTCCGCAGACGTGGACATCCGGGTGGTCCCGATGTTGTGTGCGTTGCTGTTGAACTTCTTCCGTTCCGGATGCGCGAGGAAGTCCAATTCCGCCTCGGAGAGATGGAAAGTTCCCAATCCCGATTGCTCCATTCGCTGCTTGAACATGTTTACGAAGGTCCGGATCGTGTGGTAGTCAACCTCGCAGAATTTGATGCTCGCAACCAGTCTTGGCATTCCGAAATCATCCACAGACGAAGGGTCAAGATACACCCGGCTCTCATGCAACGGCACGTGCTCGGTTTGATAGAATAACGGGAAGTGGTTCGATTTCCTTTGGGGGAGGATGATTGGCAGGCGGCGTTTCTGAATGAAGCGGGTGTAGATGACGGTCGACACCTGTCCGAAGATGCCAGGACCGTCCTTCACGACAATCCAGAGATGGGAAAGCAGTTCCTTGCGCTGGTCCTTGATGATCTCCAGCAAGCGCTTGGGGCCCTTTCTCGCCCCCCCGAGGAGGGTCTTGACCAGCATGACCAGCGAGACCATCGCATTGCGGTGTTCCGATTCATCGGAAACCGACCGGAAGAAGAATCCGATCACGTTCGCGGTCTTATTTTTCACTTGGGCTTCCGGAGTCAGCCAGAAGCGCCGGCGACAATAGACCCCTTCGTCGTCCTTCTCGAATTCATACATGAAATCCTTGTTTGGGTCGTGCAATTTCACGTATCCGCAAACCCCGAAGCGATGGGACTGATAGTAGCGACCCACAAGATCGTGATGGTTGCCGATACCTTCGGGGAGGATGTCCTTCGATGTGAGCAAGAGCCTCGCGTTCTCAAGGGCACCGCATGCGAGGACGGTTTGTCTAGCGTGGATCTGGAAGCTCCGTCCTGGCTTGCAGGCGGCCACTACGTGTTCAACCAGGGAGCCACCCGGATTCACTTGCAGATGAATTGCGTGTGAGTGCATGAGGACTCTCACATTGGATGCGGCCTCAAGAGCCGCCCGGTATCGTTTGCTATAATCGGTCGGGATGCTCCAGCGCTCTAAGGGCCACGTGGCGAAATCCTCGTTGTCGAAACCACGCAAAAGCTCCTTCTGTTTCCCGGGGAATACGGAGCGGGCGTCGAAATCCGCTTTTCCTGCCTCGGACAACTCATTCGCACGGGCGATGTATTCTTTCAGCTCATCCAGACCGACCGGCCACCCACTGCTGGGAATCCAGGACCGTTCTTCGAAGTCGATGGGGTCGAAGGGAATGCAGCGTCCACCCCAGACCGTGGTCGTCCCCCCCCACATTCTAAGTCGATTCTCCTCAAGAGGTTCATGGGTTCTAGGCTGTTCGACCCGGCCCCGGTATAAATCAATCGCGGAGGAGGTTTGATTCGGCCCACCCCCAGGAAGGAGAACGACCGTCCTCCCTGACTTCATGTATTCGAGTGCTACTGATATGGCAGCGGAGCCACCGCCGACAATGCACAAGTCAGCCTCGATGATGGTGTCTGGC
>JBEDKU010000054.1:0-2810 GCA_041172045.1 Verrucomicrobiota bacterium
GGTTGGTACCGTGCAGCCGATCCATGATTTTTCCCGCGCCATCCCGCGCCGAACCATATTCCTCGTGCACACGTTGCGCCATGGGCGCGAGTGCGCCAACGATTGCCTCGCGCATGGCGGCCATAGGCTCGTCCGCATACCGTTCCCCGAACGTGGGCTTGCGCCGGGCCGTCACCACCAAGTAACCGATGGCCACGCCGAATGCGACGGCTCCGAGAACCACTGGCACGGGATTCCGACGGACATAATCCTTGGAAGTCGCAATTGTGTCCCCGGTTTTCAGCGCCGCCGCTTGATAGAGATCCTTGGCCGTTTCAGTGGCACGGTTGGCTGCGTCCCTGGTGGCAGTGGTGAACTGATTGGCCACTGCTGCGACTTCAGCGGTGACATCCTTCGCGGCGGATGTGGCATTTTGCGTGGTTTCCTTGACCGCATCAGCTGCCTGACGGGCAATTTCCCCTGCCGCCTCAGGCAACTGACTTATGGGGGGCTCTGAATGGATGTGTGTGCTCACTGGATTATATTGTTGGTTGGGTAGTAGGACCTCGTGCATTTCTTTGACGATCCAGATCCTATGCACTGCGGTGATGCCCCGCCATGGGGTGAAACCCGACTGAAGAGGCAAATACGCCGGGTAAGCACTCTCGAGCGCGGTTCCCGACCAAGCGCCAGCCCGGCCAAGGAAATTCAGACAATCGGGACGTCCGGCCGCGGGGCGGACGTCACAGTTGGGATCGCAGCAGTCCCACGGTGGCGTCGCCGACTTTTTCGAGCATCGGCCGTCGCTTCCACTGCTCCCACGTGATCTCTTGGGCCAGCGATTTGTCCTTTGCGAATGCCGCGCTTTCCTCCAGCGCAAATTCGCGGTCGAACACGTTCAAGTTTGCCTCGTCGTTGAGACGGAACGAGCGGTTGTCGAAATTCGCCGAACCCACCGATACCCATAGATCGTCGATGATCATCACCTTGCGATGAAACATCGTTGGCAGATATTCGAAGATCCGCACGCCGTTTTCCAATAGTTTGCCCCAGCGGTGGCGCGATGCCCCGCGCACGAGTTTGGAGTCCAGATGCGCCCCCGGCACCAGCACCTCCACCGCCACTCCCCGCCGCACGGTGGCGATGAGTGTCTCCGTCACCAGGTCGTCCGGGACGAAATAGGCGTTGCCCACCCGCAGGCTCTTTTCCGCGGCAGTGATCGATAGCAGATACATCAATCGCGCGCTTTCACTGCCTTCCATCGGCGAACTCTTGAACATCTGGCAGCGGTGCGCCCCCTGTTCTTCGATGAGCGGGAAATACGCGTCGCCGTGCAGCACCGTGGCATGGGTCTTCATCCAGTTGTCCATGAAGGCCGCCTGCATCTGCGCCACCGCCGGGCCGTCCACCTGATAGTGAGAGTCCCGCCAGTGATCCGGTGCGTCGGCGTTGCCGAGCCAGGCATCGGCGATGCCCGCGCCGCCTGTGAAGCCCTGCCTGCCGTCGATCACCAACAGCTTGCGGTGGGTCCGCTGGTTCACGTTCGTCAGGTTCCGTAAATGCAGGTGATAGACCTCCACTTCCACCCCCGCCTCACGCATCCGCCCGAGGCATTCGCCCTCCACACAGTCACAGCCCATGCCGTCGATAAGCACGTGGACCTTCACACCCTCTCGGGCCTTGGCGGAAAGGGCGACTGAGAACCGCTCAGCCGTCTCCCCGCTCCAGTAGATGTAGGTTTCGAAACAAATCGTTGTTTTTGCCCGTGCGATCCCGGCGAGCATCGCAGGAAAGATCTCCACGCCGTTCTCCAACCGCCTGATCCGGTTGCCTCCGAGAATCGGCGGCCCCAGCAATTGGCTCATCGACCGCTCGAACTGCCCGCCTGCGACGTCATACCGGCGCGCGATCCGTCGTTTGATCTTTTTCTCCCCCGAGATGAAGTTCTTGACGAACAGTGTGAGCAGCGATGAAACGACCGCTGTCGCGCCTAGTTGGATCAGTTGTGTGCGGGTAAATTCTTTCATGATGCAATGACCCGCCAAACTCGTTCCTCCAACACCGGACGTCCATCGAAGATTCATCCTTCGTTCTTATTCAATGCGATTGCATCTCCGGCAACGTGTGGAATCGTCGCCTACGAAGCTGCCTGTTTCCGCAGGACGCGCCCCGGATCGATGCCATCTTCAGCCAGCCCATGAAAGCCACGAACCCTGAGTTCCTCAGAATGCTGCACCTCGCAGCAGCTTCCGGTGAGGAAGCAGTGGACCGAATCCGTCGCTGCGTCTCGCGGAGAATGAACACCGACCCGCCGCGACGGATCGTGGCCTATCGGGGGCACTCCTCTCCGGAATCGGTCCACTTTGGCGGCAGGGTGCTTTCCAACAGTCCGCGCGGTGGACCGCTGGATGACGACGGCTGGTGGGATAATCTTGTCAACACCTGGCTCCAGTGGGAGAGCGACGAGGTTGCCAGTGCGGCGGTAACTGTTCGCTATCAGAATCACGAGCGGACCGTGACGACCGACGAGGAAGGTTACTATCAGGTGGAGTTTTCCGTCGGGCCGCCAACCGGTGGCGGACTTTTATGGCACACTGCCACCGCCCGCACCGGCACCGCGGGTCGGGAAATCCGGGCGGTTCACGACATCATGGTGCCTTCAGCCGACGCGCGTTTCGGGATAATCAGCGACCTGGACGATACGGTCATCCACACTGGAGTCACCAGCCTCCTGCTCGCGGCGAAGCTGACATTCCTCGAGAACGCCAAGACCCGCAAGCCACTCGACGGCGTTGCGGCGCTTTATCAGTCACTTCAGCGCGGCGGTGGGA
>JBEDKU010000055.1:0-5422 GCA_041172045.1 Verrucomicrobiota bacterium
GTCAAAGTCCAGCTCCGGCTTGACGTCGCGCTCGACGGCCCCCTACCTCCTGACGAAACTCCCCATTGGTCCGTCCCTCCCCTGCCCAGCGGCGCCCGCCCCGTCATCATCGTCGGTTGCGGACCGGCCGGACTCTTCGCCGCGCTGCGATGCCTGGAAAACGGGCTGAAACCCATCCTGCTGGAGCGCGGCAAGGACGCCAGCGCCCGCCGCTTCGACCTCGCTCCGCTGCTCCGCGAAGGCCGCGTCATCGAGGAGTCCAACTACTGCTTTGGCGAGGGCGGTGCCGGCACCTTCTCCGACGGCAAGCTCTACACCCGCGCCACCAAGCGCGGTCCCGTCGCCAAGGTTTACGAAGTGCTCGTCGCCCACGGCGCGCCCGAGCAAATCCTCACCGACGCCCATCCCCACATCGGCTCCAACCTGCTGCCGAACGTCGTCAAAGCCATCCGCAACTCGATCATCGCCGCCGGTGGTGAAGTCCGTTTCCAAACCAAGGTCACCGATTTCCTCATCACCGGAAACCACATCCGCGGCGTGCTCACCGCCACCGGCGAGGAAATCCTGGCGGACTCCGTCATCCTCGCCACAGGCCACTCCGCGCGCGACATCTATCGACTGCTAGCGGCGAAGAAAATCCTGTTGGAACCCAAGCCCTTCGCCGTCGGGTTCCGCATCGAGCACCCGCAACCGTTCATCGACCGCACCCAGTATCACCTCAACTTCGGCCAGGAGCGGCCGCGCCTGCTGCCCGCCGCGCGCTACCGCCTCGCCACCAAGATCCGCGGCCGCGGCGTGCATTCGTTCTGCATGTGCCCCGGCGGCTGGATCGTGCCGGCCTCCACCGAGAACGACGAGGTCGTCGTCAACGGCATGAGCCTCTCCCGCCGCGACTCGCCCTTCGCCAACTCCGGCATGGTCGCCACTGTCGAGCCCGAGGACGTGCAGAACCTCGTCAGGGAACACGGCGTGCTCGCCGGACTCGTCTTCCAAAAAGAACTCGAGCGCACCGCCAAACAAGCCGGCGGCGGCGGCCAGGTCGCGCCCGCCCAGCGCGCCACCGATTTCCTCAGCGGGAAAATCTCCGCCGCCCTGCCGGAAACCAGCTATTTCCCCGGCATCAATTCCGCGCCGCTGCACGACCTGTTACCGCAGTGGATCACCAGCCGCATGCGCGAGGGCTTCAAACTCTTCGGCCGCCAGATGCACGGTTATATTTCGGAAGAGGCGCTACTGCTAGGCTTCGAGACCCGAACCAGCTCTCCGGTCAGAATCCCCCGCCGCGACGACACGTTGGAACACCCGGAAATCCACGGCCTCTACCCCTGCGGCGAAGGCGCGGGCTACGCCGGCGGCATCGTCAGCGCCGCCATGGACGGCCTGCGCATCGCGGATGCGGCGTGCGTGAAACAGTGAATCCGGTTCACGGGAAAACCTCCTTCGGGCACCCTGCCAGTTTCACCACCAGCTTGTCCACCGTCCCCTTTTTCATATCCAGCGCGTCCAGCGTCTCCTCCTCCGAGGCGAACGGGAACAGCTTGCCGAAGTAATCGACGTCCTCCCAGCCGCCGTCGCCCAGCCGCAGGACCTTCCACCGCGGCTCCCCCTCGTCCTTGCCCTCGCGGGTCGGTTGGACGTTCACGCAAGCCCATCCGTCCTTCACCTTCAGATACTTCACCACGAAGATGATCTTCTTCGGGTTCTTGAGCGCGGCCTCCTTGTCCAGATAGAAGTCATATCGCAGGGCGTTGATGATCGCCGCCCGCTCCGCGCTTCCGATGGACGGCGTGCGGACCTCGGCGGCGATCGCGCACGAAACGGAAAGCACGCAGGCAGGTAACAGAAACCGGAGGGATGGGTTCATCGACATGGGGGAATTTTGGGTTTGAGAGTTGGTGTGGCCTTCAAGGTGGCCGGGTCACTGAGCGGAGATCAGTCCGTTACCCGACTGTGATTTCGGGTGCGTCCTGGATGATGATGGTTCGTGCGAAATGAATTTCGCACGCCAATGAGAACAACGCCAACAGCTGCGAGAAGCGCGATGGACGGCTCCGGGACGGCGTAAATGTTATCCAGCACGACGCCTTGGCCGGTGGTGTTTTCGAAGCGGGCGTTGGTGATGTTGTTGTGGAACGCCTGACCACCGAACAGTTGGAGCAGGGCGGATTCGTCGTAGCTGCCGAGGGGGAAGCTGGAGGACGTGTGCTGCGTGCCGGATTCGTCGGTGACGATCAGGCGGAACAGTCCCAGTTCGCCGAGCTGGCTGTGGATGGAGAAGCCCTGGAGTTTGAAAAGCTCGCCGGCATGGGTGAGATCGATGGTCCCGGTTCCTGCGACGCCGAGGCCGTGGGAGTCGTTCATGGTGGATTGAATGCTCATGCCAGCCGGCGCGGCGGAACCGAGCTGGTAGCCGCCTTCCGAGTAGGACGCGGCCACGGTGCCGAGGGTGGCGTTGTCGAAATGCACGGTGGCGTCGCTGGCGGGCGGCGGGACGAGATCACTGAAGACAAGCCTGTCCAACTGGTCGTTGCCGGTGAACTGAAGCGAAACGAGGTTCGTGAATCCGGCGAAGCCGAAATTCTGAGGAACGAGCACGCCACCCACAAGATTGGCGGATGTGGACACCAGGGAACCGTCGGCACGCGTCCCGCGCAAGCCCACGATTTTCGCCGCGCCAAGATCGCGTGCTGCGAAATCGGCAGCATGGAAGTTGAATGCTTGGCCGCTTGTGCGGCTGACCGTGATGATGCTGCCTGAGTTCGAAAACGGGTAGATCGCGCCGGAGCCAGGATAATCCGCGTGCCTCGCACCGTAGAAGAAAAGACCACCGGAAGCGAACCTGAAATCACCCGATTGATAGAGATTTCCAATCCCGTTGTTGGCGTTATTGTTGTTCGAAAGGTTGTCGAACGTCGTGATGACCGTGACCGCCTGGGCAAATCCGGCGGTCATGATGGCGACAAACAACGACGGACTGCGCAATGCGAAGCCAAAGACGGTCCAGGGGGGATGCCGGGGAGGAGACATGACGCTTGACGCTTGCCAGTATTAGCAATGCCCATGTCAGCCCCCCGGCGAAAGGCCGAAATTTCGGGAATGCCGCTTTGTCACCGACGGCGACCAGTCCCCCGCGCCAAGGAAACACCAAACTTACTGAAAATCAGAAACCTAACCCGGCGATGAATCCCGGGACAATTTGCTGGAAATCCCGAAATCCTCCCCCAGAAGAATTAGGAAATCCAAAATATAAGGACAGTCTCGCCCGGTCAGCCCCGATGGGTGATGCTGATGATGGTGGCCAGTTTTTCGCAGTCCGCTTGCATGCGCGGGTCCGAGCGGATCTCGTCGAGCGTCCACGGCAGGCGGAACCGCCAGTTCTCACCATCGGTGGTGCCCGGGTGGTTGATCTGCTGGTCGAGATTAAAGAGTTCGGTGATCATCAGCACGGCGTAGCGGGAATTGGACGCCAAGAGCGTCTTGATGAGCCGCAACCGGACGCCCTCGGTGAAGGGTGGCCAAGGGGACTGATGGGGAATCGGGATGCCGGCAAACTCCGATAGAATCCGCAGTGTGTTGTGCGCGCCGCCGACGTTCCAACCGGTCTGCTCGGTGGGGTATTCGTGGTGCTGCTGGATGGCCCGCAGGCAGTTGCGCCAGATCGCGTTGACCGGCTGGTGGTCGTGGGTGGAATAGGTGGCGAAGGAGTTTTCAGGAAACGCGTTCCCGGGCGTGGGGTGGCCGTGCTCGTTGCAATCCCAGTGCGGAATGCGGAAGCCGGTGATGCCCAGATCCGCCAGATGCGGGCGGACGTAGTCGGGCACCCAGCCGAGGTCCTCCGCGATGACTTCCGCGCCTTTCGCCGCCTCGAGGATGGCGCGCAGCCGGACATCGCCGTCGTCGCGGTTGGCCGCTTTGTTTTCCACCGTGTCGTCCGGGCGCAGGAACCAGTGGGGCAGCCGGCCACCGGTGAGCGCGGCGGCCTGCTCGTGGTTGAGGCCGATGAACTCCTGGTTGCGCTCCGGCCGCCACGGAAAGGCATAGATCCGGTAGAATCCGAGGATGTGGTCCAGCCGGAAAATGTTGAAGATCCGCGTGAGCCGCGCGATGCGTTTCCTCCACCAGACGAAGCCGCCCGCCTGCATGTGGTCCCACCGATAGAGCGGAATTCCCCAGTTCTGCCCCCACTGTTGGAAAAACGACGGGTCCTGACCGGAGCCTTCCGGCGGCGAGCCGCCGCACCAGTCGAGGTGGAACTCGTCGCGGGAGAAAAACACGTCGCACGAGTGCCAGCTGATTCCGATCGGCACATCGCCCATCAGCTTGACCCCGCGCTCGTCGGCGTGGGCGCGCACTTCCAGCCACTGGCGGAAGCACAGCCACTGGACGAAGGCGAAAAATCCGAGCCGATAGTCCACCGCGGCGGCGTCCGCAGCGCGTTGTTTTTCGAGAAACTCCCGTGCCTTACGCGGCGAACTGCATGTGTCCGGCCATTGGTTCCAAGCCTTCGCCACGCCGTGGAGTTCCATCAGATAGCGGAACAGGCAGTAGTCCGTCAGCCATTCTTGCTCGGTTTTCTGGAAGTGTTTGAACTCCTTGACCAGCGCCTTGTCCGCCGTGTCGAAGCGGGACCAGGCGAGTTCCAGCAAGGTCCGCTTCGCCCCGCGCACGGCCGGGTAGTCGACCAGCGTCGACTGCAGCGCGCCCTTCAGCCGGTGGCGGGCGCTCGCGACGTCCTTTTCCTCCAGACCCGGAATCTGCGAGGCGTCACACGCCAGATAGATCGGATCCAGCGCGACCGAGGAGATCCCGCTGTAGGGGCTTTCCTCCGCGCCGTTCTCATTGATCGGCAGGAGTTGGATGAAGCCCACGTGATGCTCCGCCGCCCAGTCGATCCACTCGCGCAGCGCCAACGTGTCGCCGATGCCGAGGTCGCCCTCGCGGCGGGGTGAGAAAGCGGGAATCAGGATGCCGGCAAGGCGTTTCTTGGGTGAGTGCACGCCGCAGACCTTGGCAGGACGCCGCACGCCGTAAATGCCGAAATCAGGAGGGACCAAATGAGAAACCACCCGCGGATCTGATTCTCTTGTCACACGCCGCCGGACTGAGGCAGCCTCCGCCGCACATGAAGCGAGTGATCATCCATACCGACGGCGGCTGCAAAGGAAACCCCGGACCCGGCGGATTCGGGGCGGTCCTCGCGTGCGGCAAGCACCGCATGGAGCTGTCCGAAGGCTACCGCCTCACCACCAACAACCGCATGGAACTGCGCGCCGCCATCGCCGCGCTGGAAAGCCTGAGCGAACCGTGCGAAGTCGAGCTCCACTCGGACTCGAAGTATCTCATCGACGCGATTTCCAAAAAATGGATCGACGGCTGGAAAAAACGCGGTTGGCAGACGGCCGACAAAAAACCGGTGAAAAAC
>JBEDKU010000056.1:0-4584 GCA_041172045.1 Verrucomicrobiota bacterium
TGAGGGTGGGGGTGTTAGGGTTGCCCCAGCTTTCCGCATTGAAGTGGAGGCAAAGGACGAGGTCGGGCTTGATAACTTGGTTGACGAGGTCGGCGCGGGCCCGAATCTCGGCAGTGCGGTAGAAGAGTCGCTCGGCGAGTCTCTGGGGAGACTCGGTGGTGGGGGAATCCTGGGCGAGTGAAAGCAAGGCTTCCGGGCGGATCGGGGTGACCGGTTCGAGCGTCTCGCGGACGAGAGTGACGGTCGCACCGAGGGCTTCGAGGCGGGGCTTCAGAAGCTTGGCGACGTGGAGGGTCATGTCGCCTTCCTGGACGGGCGTGCCGGTGCCGACGGTGAACCAGCGCTCTTCCATTTTCGCCCAGTTTCCGCCGATGTGGCCGGGGTCGATGGCGATTCTTAGGCCGGTGAGCGGATTTTCCGCAGCGGCTGGCGGGAGCTCGTTGGCGGAGCGCCAATGGCGTGGGGAGGCAGATTCCGCGGTGGCGAAGCGAAGCTGGAACACGGAGTCAGCGGGGGAATTGCCGGTTTGGATGCGGGCCTCGGTTTCCTCGATCTCAATGCTGCTCCGCCATGCGTCGCCGGTGGTGAAAATGGTGGTGAGCAGTCGCTCGAATTCCGCGCGGGTGATGGTGTTCTGGTAGATCTCCAACAGGCTCCAGTCGGGTGGCGTGGCGAGCATGGAAAGGCCTCGTTGCGCGGGTTCTGGCGGTTGGTGGGCATTTTTTCGGAGTTCCCGTCGGGATGGATTTTCGGGCCGGAAAAGTGTGGGAGCATAGATGAGCCACGCGAGGCCGAGGATGAGCAGCAGCGGGAAGTAGCGTTTGAAGAATGGAGACATTCAGGAATTAGGATTGTCGGAAAGCGGGTGAATGTGGAGTTTGCCTGCGGAAATTCATCATTTATGGCAGCAATTCGTATATTATTTCTCGGTGACGTGGTGGGCGAGCCGGGACGCAAGGCGGTGATCGAGCAGTTGGCGCTGCTTAAACAGTCCGAGGGTCTCGATTTTTGCATCGTGAACGGGGAAAACTCCGCGGGCGGGAAGGGGATCACGCCAAAAATCGCGATCGACCTGCTCAGGGCGGGAGCGGCGGTCATCACGACCGGCGACCACGTGTGGGACCAGCAGGAAATCGTCGATTATTTCCCGACGGAGCCCCGCCTGTTGAGGCCGATCAATTACCCGGAAGGGACGCCGGGCGCGGGCAGCGTGGTGTTGGAAACGGCGAAGGGGCGCGTCGGCGTCATCCAGGCGCAGGGGCGCTCGTTCATCCAGCCGCCGCTGGAGAATCCTTATCTCGCGGTGGAAAAAGAAGTCGAGCGCCTGCGGGCGGACGGCGTGATGGCGATTGTCTTGGATTTTCACGCGGAAACGACCAGTGAGAAAATCGCGATGGGCCGGATGCTCGACGGGAAAGTTTCGCTCGTCGTGGGCACGCATACCCACGTGCAAACGGCGGATGAGAACATTTTCCCTGGCGGTACCGGCTATCTCACCGACGCCGGGATGTGTGGGCCGGAGGAATCGATCCTTGGTCGCAGCATCGAATCCGTCATCTGGCGCTTCAAATCCGGCATGCCCACGCGTTTCCCAATCGCAAAAGGACCGGTCCGGCTATGCGGAGTGATCGTGGACGTGGATTCGGAAAACGGCACCTGTCTGGCCATCCGCAGGCTCGCGATGATGGCGCCTGATGGGAATATTCCGGCCGCCTGATCCTTACATTTTCAGGGGATTTCGATCAATTTTCTTTTCATTGAGATTTTTTTTGACAGAGTGACCAACCTTGTTACTGTCCCGCCGCTCTTCCCCACATCAAGTCAGGGGTGCCGCGTCTAGTCTCGCTCTACGGGATCGGCCGCGGTGTTGTTGTCGGGTTAAAGGTGGAGCGCCACATGTCAGATTGCTCGCGTAGCTCAGGGGTAGAGCGCATCCTTGGTAAGGATGAGGTCGGGGGTTCAATTCCCCCCGCGAGCTCCAGGGCAACTTAGAAAAATCTCAAACGTCTCAAGCAGAACAACACACCACCATGGCTAAAGAATCATTCCAGCGCAACAAGCCCCACGTTAACATCGGCACGATCGGTCACGTTGACCACGGCAAGACCACCCTCACCGCGGCGATCACCAACACGCTTGCTGAAAAAGGCCTCGCTCAAAAGAAGAGCTACGCGGACATCGACGCCGCTCCCGAAGAGCGCGAGCGCGGTATCACGATCAACACCGCCCACGTGGAATATGAAACCGTCAAGCGCCACTATGCGCACGTTGACTGCCCTGGTCACGCCGACTACGTGAAAAACATGATCACCGGTGCCGCCCAGATGGACGGTGGTATTCTCGTTGTTTCCGCTGCGGACGGTCCGATGCCACAGACTCGCGAGCACATCCTGCTTGCCCGTCAGGTCGGTGTTCCTGCTCTCGTCGTTTTCATGAACAAGGTTGATCTTGTGGATGATGCCGAGCTTCTCGAGCTTGTCGAAATGGAAGTGCGCGATCTGCTCTCCATGTATGAATTCCCAGGCGACGACATTCCAATCGTCATGGGCTCCGCCAAGGCCGCCCTTGAAGGGGATGCCGCCCAGATGGAGAACATCATGAAACTCATGGACGCCGTGGATTCCTACATCCCAGAGCCTGAGCGTCCGATCGACAAAACCTTCCTCATGCCTGTGGAAGACGTGTTCTCGATCGAAGGTCGTGGAACCGTTCTCACCGGTCGTGTCGAGCGCGGTATCGTCAAGAAGATGGAAGAAGTTGAGATCGTCGGCATCCGCGACACTCAAAAGACCACCGTTACCGACATCGAAATGTTCCGCAAACTCCTCGACGAAGGTCGTGCCGGTGACAACGTCGGTCTCCTCGTTCGTGGTTTGAAGAAAAACGACGTCGAGCGCGGCCAAGTGGTTGCCAAGCCAGGCACCGTCAAGGGTCACACGATCTTCAAGTCCGAGATCTACGTTCTTTCGAAAGAAGAAGGCGGCCGCCACACCCCGTTCTTCTCGAACTATCGTCCCCAGTTCTATTTCCGCACCACCGACGTGACCGGCAGCATCAAGCTTCCCGAAGGCGTTGAAATGGTGATGCCTGGTGACAACATCAATCTTGAAGTCGAACTCATTACTCCGATCGCCATGGAGCAAACCATGCGCTTCGCCATTCGCGAAGGTGGCCGTACCGTGGGTGCCGGTCGCGTGGGTGAGATCATCAAGTAAGTTTTAGCAACGAGGCTTCGGATTTCCCGTCCACGGGGAATCCGGAAGCTGGATTCAGGGGCACTTCGTTCTAAACGGAGTGCCCTCGAATCGCCTCAAAACGGCAGTAGTTCAATTGGTAGAGCATCGGTCTCCAAAACCGAGTGTTGGGGGTTCGAGTCCCTCCTGCCGTGCCATTTTCCATTTCAGTTAAAGCGTCAAGCGACATCATGTTTTCCAAAATCTCAAATTTCCTCGGTGAAGTAAAAGGCGAGCTTCGCAAAGCGAGCTGGCCTTGGGAGTCCGACCCGAAAATCAAGGGGCTGAAGAAATACAAGGAACTCGTTGACTCGACCATCGTAGTTCTCATCGCCATGGTCCTGCTTGCAGGCTTTGTGCAGTTCTGGGACTTTTTCGACGTGGTGATCGTGGGCGCGGCCCACGATTTTGTCGGCTATCTTTTCTCCAAATTCGGCAACTAACTCGTTAGTGACTCCGCTCAACCCCATCTCCGACCGACCCATCATGTCAGAATCCAAACCATTCCGCGACCAGTGGTACGTCGTCCAGGTCCTCTCCGGCCAGGAAGGCAAAGTCCGTGACCGCATCGCCCGCACCGCCGAGGCGGAGGGGATGACCGAATACATCCGTGAAGTGCTCGTGCCTGTCGAAATGGTCTCCGAGATCCGCCGCGGCAAGAAAACCGAGACGAAGAAGAAATTCTTCCCCGGCTACATCATCGTCAACATGAACCTCGCCACCGAGGATAACCAGCTCGTCGAGAAGACCTGGTTTTTCATCAAGGAGATGGACGGTGTGATCGGTTTCGCCGGCACCAAGGACCGTCCGGCACCGATGCGCCCCCGCGAGGTCGAGGCGATGCTCTCGCAAATCAAGGAGCGCGAGCAAAGCGTCCGCCCCGCCATCAGTTTCGAAGTCGGCGATACCGTGAAAGTGGCCGATGGTCCTTTCCAAAGTCAGAACGGCATTGTCGAGGAAATCGACCCGGAACGCGGCAAGCTCCGCGTCTCGGTCACCATCTTCGGCCGCAGCACACCGGTCGAACTCGAATATTGGCAGGTCGAAAGAGAATAATTTGTCTGGACCTACGTCGCTGAATATACAACCACCCCTCTCCCGCAAGATTAACCGCATTTATTATGGCCAAGGAAGTCGTCAAACTCATCAAGCTCCAGATCAAAGCCGGAGCCGCCAATCCATCACCTCCAGTGGGCCCGGCCCTCGGTCAGGCTGGTGTCAACATCATGGCGTTCTGTAAGGAATTCAACGCAGCTACACAGGCCCAAGTCGGCGATGTGCTTCCTGTCGTGATTTCGGTTTACAAGGACAAGTCATTCTCCTTCATCACCAAGAAGCCACCTGCCGGCAA
>JBEDKU010000057.1:0-3700 GCA_041172045.1 Verrucomicrobiota bacterium
TCCCTTCCATCTCGACGCCATGGAGGACGTCAACAATTGGATCGGCCGCTCGATGTACTCCGGCGACTCGAATTCGAATCTGTCACTCGACGAGTTCCGCATCTACCGCCGCGTCATCACCCCGGCGGAAATTCTATCCAGCTTCATCGCCGGACCGGATCCCGCCGTCGGCCCGCCCGAGCCGCCCGTCGCGGCACCGATCCCGTCCCGCCGCTGGACCTTCAACACCGCCGCCGGCAGCGCCCCGGCGGGCACCGTTTTTCTGGATACCGCCACCGCGGAAGCCGCCACGGTGCAAGGCAACGGAGCCACGCTCACCGGCACCCAACTCGTCCTTCCCGGCACCGCCACCACCGGTAACCAGGCCGCCGCTAACATCTCCGCCTACCTCGACCTGCCGGACGGCATCGTTTCTACCCGCCCCAGCCTCACTTTCGAAGCATGGCTCACGCCGTTGTCATCGAAGAACTGGCAGCGCATCTTCGACTTCGGCAACACCTCGATCACCAGCGGCACCGGAGCCGACCCCGGCGAAATCATCGACGGACCCGTCGCGCCTGGCAATTTCGTTTCTAGCGACAACCTCTTCCTCTCCCTCAACAACGCCGGCACCCTCGGCTCCCAACGGATCGAAGCCAAGCTCGCCGCCGGCGCGGTCGTCGCCCTGAACACCGACTATTCCACCGTCACCGCCACCGGCACCCAATACCACTTCGCCATGACCGTCGCCGATGGCGCGGGAGCCAGCGGTTCCACCGGCTGCCTCGTGAAGTGGTACCGCAACGGTACCCTCGGCGGCAGCATCGACCTGCCCCACCGACTGCCCGACATGCACGACGTGAACAACTGGATCGGCCGCTCGATGTGGGCAGCTGATTCAAACGCGAACTTCTCCCTCAACGAACTCCGCCTCTACGACCGCGCCATCTCGCAGGCAGAGGTGAGCTCCTCGTTCACCGCCGGTCCCGATGCCGTCTTCGCGCCGCCCGTCGCCGTCAACGACGCCGCCACCATCCACCCGGACCAGAAGGTCCTCGTCGATGTGCTCGCCAACGACACCGGCGGCCCGCTTCCCGCCAGCTTGGAAATCATCAGCCCGCCCGCGACCGGCACCGCCACGGTGAGTTCGGGGAAAATCCTCTACACCCACAGCGGTGGCAGCGCCTCGCCGGTTAGCT
Source organism: Verrucomicrobiota bacterium (assembly GCA_041172045.1). Taxonomy (GTDB): domain Bacteria; phylum Verrucomicrobiota; class Verrucomicrobiia; order Verrucomicrobiales; family Akkermansiaceae; genus Luteolibacter. The sequence goes on from JBEDKU010000057.1 coordinate 1,179, forward strand.
TCACCTATCGCGTCGCCAACATCAGCGGTACCACCGCCACCGCGGCTGTCACCATCAGTTTCGCCAGCTCCCTCCGCCTCACCAATCCGGATCTCGCGATGCCGTCCGCTCCTCCGGCGAACACCTGGCAGCTCGTTGACGCCCTGCCCGGCCTCACCTTCAACCAGCCGCTCTGCATCACCTCGCTGCCGGGAAATTCCAACCGGCTCTTCGTTTGCGAGCGCATGGCGAAAATCAAACACGTCCCGGATGTCACCGCGAGCACACCCACGCAGAATGTTTTCCTCGACCTGCAAACCACCATCGCCGGCCGCACTCCAGCCGAAACCATCGAAGGCGGCGGTAATAGCGAACACGGCCTGCTAGGCCTGGCCTTCCATCCGGACTACGCCACCAACGGTTACTTCTACGTCGCCTACACCGTGCGCATCAGCGGCGGCTCTTACTATCAGCGCATCTCGCGTTTCAGTGTCAGCGCCGCGAACCCGAATCTCGCCGATCCCACGTCCGAGCTCGTCCTTCTCCAACAGCTCGACGAAGGCGCGAACCACGACGGCGGCGACCTTCACTTCGGCCCCGACGGCTACCTCTACTACGCCGCCGGTGACGAGGAAAACCCCGCCGACACCCGCCTCAACAGCCAGAAAATCAACAAGGACTTCTTCACCGGCATCTTCCGCATCGATGTGGATAAAAAGCCCGGCAACCTCGAACCCAACGCCCATGCCGCCATCCCCACCGACGCCGGCATCGCGCGTTTTTCCGTTCCCGGCGACAATCCCTTCGTCCACACCACCCTCGGCGGCGCGTGGGACGGCACTTATAACGGAATCGCCGTTTCTCCTCTGGCAGGCGTGCGCACCGAGTTCTGGGCCACCGGTCTGCGCCACATCTGGCGCATGTCCTTCGACTCCGCCACCGGCGATCTCTGGGGCGGCGACGTCGGCCAGGACACCTACGAGGAAGTGAATAAAATCGTCAAGGGCGGCAACTACGGCTGGGTCTGGCGCGAGGGCATGCACAACACCGCCTTCACCAATCCCGTGTCACCCGCCAAGCCCGTAGGCTTCACCAGCATCGATCCCATCTACGAATACGTCCACGCCGCCATCGCCGGGGATGCGAGTTTCAAGGGAAACTCCGTCGTCGGCGGCTATGTCTACCGAGGCACGCGCTTTCCCTCGCTCGTCGGCAGTTATATCTTCAGTGATTCCGTATCCGGCCACGTCTGGCAGATGGACACCACCACCGGTGCCACCGTCCGCCTCACCGGTCTGCCCGGCGCCTATGGCGTTTTCTCCGCGCAGGGCGTCGATCCTTTCAACAAGGACCTGCTGTTCGCCGCCTATCTGACGGGAAAAATCATGCGTCTCACCACCGGCAGCGGAGTGACCAACGGTTTCCCCACCACACTCGCCGCCACCGGGCTGTTCTCCGATCTTACCGATCTGGCACCCGCGCCCGGCCTGCTGCCCTATCAGCCGAACCTCACCTTCTGGAGCGACTTCGCCATTAAACAACGCTGGTTCACCATCCCGGACGCCACCAGCAAGATGACCTGGAGCAAGGACGGCAACTGGAGCTATCCGACCGGCATGGTCTGGGTGAAACACTTCGACCTCGAACTCAGCCGGGGAAATCCCGCCACCAAAAAACGCATTGAAACCCGCGTCCTCGTGAAGACCGACACCGGCAGCTACGGCGTCAGCTATCGCTGGAACGAAGCCCAGACGGACGCCACCCTCGTCGAGGACGCCGGCACCGAGTTCGACATCGCCATCGACGATCACGGCACGCCGCACACCCAGCGCTGGCAGATTCCCGGCCGCTCCAGCTGCCTTACCTGCCACACACCGCAGGGCGGGCACGCGCTCTCGTTCAACACCCGGCAACTCAACCGCCAGGAAACCATCCACGGTTACTCCGGCAACCAGCTCGACCTGCTTTCGGCGAATAATTTCCTCACCAACACGCCCGACCCGGTCGCCACTCTTGCCCGCCACGTCCGGCCGGACGAAACCCAGTATCCATTGGAGCAACGCGCCCGTTCCTACTTCGCGGTGAACTGCGCCTACTGCCACCAGTCCGGCGGCAGCGTCGGCGGCTTCTGGGATGGCCGTGAGCACCTCTCGCTCGAACAAACCGGTCTCATCAACGGCGTCGCCGAAAACTCCGGCGGCAGTTCCGCAAACCGCTACATCGTCCCCGGCGACACCACCCACAGCATCGTCCTCAACCGCATGGCCGCCACCAACGGCTTCGGCCGCATGCCTCCGCTCGGCACCACCGAGGTGAACCCCGCCGACATCCAGCTCATCACCGACTGGATCAACAACGAGCTGCCCGGCCGCCCGCTTTACGCCCAGTGGCGCGACGGTTTCTTCACCGCGCTTGATCCTGACGGCGACAAGACCGCCGATCCCGATGGCGATGGCGTGAGCAACTACGACGAATACCTCCGCGGCAGCCCGCCGGTCTCCGGCAGCGGCTCATGGCAGGCCTCCATCGCCAATGGCTCGCTC
>JBEDKU010000058.1:0-3651 GCA_041172045.1 Verrucomicrobiota bacterium
CGGTGAGCGCGGTCTGGGCCCGCTGGAGGGCGAACTGCGCGGCGAGGATGCCGCAGTCCTTGTTGGAATCCGAGTAACCGAGCATCACCTGCTGCGAGGGGAATTTTCCGACTGAGCGCAAGGTGAGGGGATGCTGGAGGAAAGCCTTGAGAATGCCGGGCGAGCGGTCGAGGTCGTCCATCGTTTCGAAAAGCGGGACGACTTGCAGCGGGCAGACAAGTCCGTCCGGGGTGAGTTCCATGAGTCCGGCCTCGCGGGCGAGCAGATACACGCCGAGCAGGTCGGAGAGCTGGCGGGTCATCGAAACGATGAGCGCGCCGAGGCCGGGTGTGCCCCAATTTTTCCGATGGCGGACGAGGACGCGGTAGGTGTCGAGCACGTTGTCCGCCTCCTCGCCGACGCGCAGGTCGTCGTGGAGGAAGGGGCGGGTGGAGGTGAGTTCGGCGTTGAGGAAGTCGAGGCGTTTTTCCTCGGGCCAGGAGCCGTAGTTTTCGCCGTCGGCCACTTTGGCGGCGACTAGCAGCTGACTGATGGCCTTATCGTGGAATTCGGAATTCTGCCGGATGTCGAGGGTGGCGAGGTGGAAGCCGAACATCTCCAGCTTGTGCCGCAACGGGCGGAAGGCGGCTTCCTCGAGCATGTGGCAGCCGGACGCGGCGAGCGTGCTGGAGAGTAAATTCAAGTCATCGACGAGGCAGGCGGTGTTCCGGTAGCCGGGCTTGCCCTTGATCTGTTCGCGGAGGCGCAGCGCCATCAGCATGGCGAGTTGCCGCCAGGGTTCCTCTTCGTGGCGATAAAGGATTTCGCGGACGCCTTCGGGAGCGTCCACGGTTTTGGCGAGGTGGTCGATGCGGGCCTGGAGTTCCTCCGGGACGGGCGTGAGGTAGCGGGAAAGCGTGAGCTGCGCGGAGAGGTCGAGCAGCTCGCGTTCGAGCAGTTTGAAGGCGGATTGGCGGAGTTCCGCCAAGGTTTTTTCCGTGACCTCGGGGGTGACGAGCGGGTGGCCGTCGCGGTCGCCGCCGATCCAGGTGCCGAAGATCAGGCGCGGGATGTTTCCGGCGGAGCGGAGGAGTTCGAGCGGCAGGCCGGCGTCGCGCCAGGCCTCGGTGAAATGCAGGTCGAGCCGGTTGATGGCGGACGGGAAAAGGTCGCGCAGGTAGTGGGTGGCGTTGCGCAGCTCGCTGGTGATGTCCGGGCGGACGAGGTGGATTTCCGCGGTGCGCCAGAGGGTTTCGAGGGTGGTGACGACCCGTTCGCGGATGCGGCGGCGTTCGCGTTCGGTGTATTTCGGGAATTCGTTGCGGACCATTTCATCGTAGAGCGCGCGGTGGCGTTCGCGGATGCTGGAGCGTTTGGCCTCGGTCGGGTGGGCGGTGAGCACCGGCTCGACCTGGACGTCGTGCAGCACTTCGAGGATCTGCTCCGGCGTCAGTCCGATCGCGCGGAGATCGCGCAGCGCCTGCGGCCACAAGCCGCGGATCGATTCCGCGCCGAGCGCTTTTTCCCGCTCGCGGCGGATTTCGGCGGCGACGCGCTCCTCGACCATGTTGAGGAGTTGGAAGCCGATCGAATAAAGCTGTGGCAGTCCCTCGGGGGCGGCGCCGATTTCCGGTTCGCGGCCGGACCAGGGCAAATACGGCAGCAAATCCGTCTCACCCGTGCTTTTCAGCGCCTCCTCCAGGCAGCCGAGCAGGTATTGCAGGCGTTCGTCGATCAGGTCGAATCCTTCCAGCCGGAGCTGCTCACGTATCGGGTTGCTGGCGGTGTCTGTCATGCGCGGCGGAGTTTAAGCATGATCCGGGCCGATTCGGGAAGCGGAAGAATCTGCGATCACACGCTTGGACATTCGCGTCCGCCTGCGCTAGCACAGCCGGCGTGAACTCATGGTATCCGGCTCTGGAAGTGGTGAAAAGTTGTCTCAAGGCGGGCGTCGGCGAGTTCGTCGTCTGCGCCGGTGCGCGGAATGCGGCGTTGCTCGAAGCGTTGGCGCGGGCGGAGGCGGCGGGGCTGGTGCGGGTGTGGCGACATTTTGAGGAACGCAGCGCGGGGTTTTTCGCGCTCGGGCGGACGATGGAAACCGCGCAGCCGTGCGCGGTGATCACCACCAGCGGCACCGCGGTGGCGGAGCTGCTGCCGGCGGTCATCGAGGCACATTACCAAGGCCGTCCGCTGGTCGCGATCACGGCGGACAGGCCGGCGGCGTTTCGCGGGACCGGTGCGCCGCAGACGATCGAGCAGCCGGGGATTTTTGGAAATCACGCGTGGCAGGGGACTTTCGCGGATTGGGATGGGAATCAGCCGCTGCATTTGAATGTGGAGTTCGAGGAGGCGTTCGAGGCCGGTGATGAGAATTTCGCGGGCGAAGCGCTCGGGGAATTCAAGCCGGTGAAGGAAAGGCTCAACGTCGCGGCGCTCGCCCGCTGGCTGCGTGAGGAGCATTACAAAGGGATCGTCGTGCTGGTCGGCGGGCTGGAGCCGGATGAACGCGAGGATGTGTTCCATTTCTGCCAGGATCTCGGCGCGCCGGTCGTCGCCGAGGCCACCAGCGGCCTGCGCGAGGCGTTGCAATCGCTCGCCATCCACGATGCTGATCGGGTTTTGAAATCCCGTCCGCCGGGGAAAATCCTGCGTCTGGGAGAAGTCCCTAGCGGCCGTTTCTGGCGCGATTTGGAAGAACTACCGCAGGTGTCCGTCTGGTCGGTTTGTCGCAATGGCCTGCCGGGACTCGCCCGCGAATCGGGCGTCGTCCGTGGCGAGTTGGAGCGGGTGATCCAGGCGCTCGGCCCCATCGAACTCGCCGACGACGCGCTCGACTACCTCGCCGGCGCGGGCAGCCGCGCGGTGAAAATCGACGAGCTGTTGGAAATCTATCCGGACAGCGAGCCGGCGTTGCTCCGCACGCTTTCGAACTACGCCTCCATCGGCGGCGGGCTTTTCCTTGGCAACAGCATGCCGATCCGCGAGTGGAACCAATTCTCCCAATGGCTGCGGCCGGTCCCGTCGGTCCGCGCGAACCGCGGTGCGAACGGCATCGATGGCCAGGTCAGCACCTGGCTCGGCTGGTCCGCCGATGTGAGCGAGACGTGGGCGGTCGTCGGCGACCTCACCGCGCTTTACGATTTGGCGGCGCCCTTCGTGCTCGAACAAATCCACTGCCAGGGCCGCGTGCTCGCCGTGATCAACAACGGCGGCGGGAAGATTTTCGAACGGCTGCCGAGGCTCCAGTCGATGAGCCCGCGCGCCGTCGAGTGGATGACCAATCCGCAAACGGCGGATCTATCCGGTTTCGCCACGCTGTGGGGCATGAAACACCTGCGCATCCGCACGGTGGATGATTTTGATCAATTCGAGGCCGGGGAGAAGACCTTGCTGTTGGAGATCGTTCCCGACGCCGCCCAGACCACCGCTTTCTGGGCCGCGTGGGATCGGATGAAGTCCTAGCCGATCAGTTGATCTGGATCTGCCGGGGTTTCGCCTCCTCGCACACGGGCACTTGGAGGGTCAGCACTCCGGCGTCGAAGGCGGCGGTGGTCTTGCTGCCGTCGAGGCGCGAGGTGAGGTGGATGTCGAGGCCGTAGCGCTGGATGGCTCCGGGATCGCGGTGGATCTTCCAGTTTTCGGGGACCTCGTTGAGCCGGTCCGCCTCGATCC
>JBEDKU010000059.1:0-2616 GCA_041172045.1 Verrucomicrobiota bacterium
GGCGGTGATAGGGGGTGAAACCGGCGCCGCAAGTTCAAACCAGGCGGTGAAATTAGCAGGAAGCCCTTCCATGGAAAAAAAATCCCCGCGGGTCAGTCGCCCGAAAAAGCCCGTTCCACTGATTCACGCGGAAGCCGTTGCCCCGCGGGTGCGGGTTGCGTTCCCGATCGTGGGCATCGGGGCTTCGGCAGGCGGCTTTGAAGCCCTGGATCAGTTCATGAAACACGTTCCGGCGGAATGCGGCATGGCGTTTGTCGTCGTCCAGCATCTGGACCCGACCCGCAAGGCGCTGATGGCGGAACTGCTCCAACGCTGCACCCGCATGAAGGTGGTGCAGGTCCGCGACCGCACGCGGGTTTGTCCGGACCGCGTCTACGTGATCCCGCCTAACAAGGATTTGTCCATCCTCCACGGGGTGCTGCATCTGTTCGAGCCGGCGGCGAAGCGGGGACTGCGCCTGCCGATTGATTTCTTCCTCCGCTCGCTGGCCCTGGACCAGCAGCAGCGGGGCATCGGGGTCGTTCTATCAGGGATGGGTTCCGACGGCACGCTGGGGGCGCGGGACATCCGGGAGAAGGGTGGGCTGGTGCTGGCGCAGGAGCCGGCGTCCGCCAAATTCGACAGCATGCCGCGCAGCGTGATCGATGCCGGACTGGCTGACATCGTGGCCCCGGTCGAGGACCTGCCGGGCAGGATCCTGGCCTATCTGGCGCGCGCGCCGCTCGCCGCGAAAATCGACGATGTGGTCGAGGCGAAGCTGCGCGGCGGACTGGAGAAGATCCTCATCCTGTTGCGCACGCGCACGGGACACGACTTTTCCTTCTACAAGAAAAACACCCTTTATCGCCGGATCGAGCGGCGGATGGGCCTCCATCAGATCGACAAGATCGCGACTTACGTGAGGTTCCTGAACGAGAACCCCGGGGAGCTGGATTTCCTGCTCAAGGAATTCCTGATCGGTGTGACGGCCTTCTTCCGCGATCCGCTCGCCTGGCAGTGCCTGCGGGAGGAAACGCTGCCGGCGCTCCTCGCCAGTCGTCCGGCGGGTTTGTTGCGGGCGTGGGTCGCCGGTTGCTCGACCGGGGAGGAGGCGTATTCCTTGGCCATCACGTTCAAGGAGGTGGTGGAGAAACTCAAGCCCAAGAATAACTTCAAGCTTCAGATTTTCGCGACCGACCTGGACCGGGATGCGATCGACAAGGCGCGGCAGGGTATCTTTCTCGAAAACATCTTGGCGGATGTTTCGCCGGAGCAATTGCGCCGCTACTTCATCAAGGAGGAGCGTGGCTACCGGGTGCGCACCGAGATCCGGGAGATGGTGATTTTCTCCCCGCACAGCCTCATCAAGGATCCTCCATTCACGAAGCTGGATATTCTCAGCTGCCGGAACCTGTTGATCTATCTGGCCCCGGAGATGCAGAAAAAGCTCTTCCCGCTGTTCCACTACAGCCTGAATCCGGGTGGTATCCTGTTGTTGGGGAATGCGGAGACGGTCGGCCATTTCACCGACCTGTTTGCCACGGTCAGCGCCAAGTCGCGGATCTTCCGGCGGCTGGAGTGCTCGGTGCGGACCGATGCGGTCGAGTTTCCATCCTCCTTCGCGCCGGCCATGTTTGGAGGTTCCGCCGCACATGCGGAGAGCAAGCCGTTTCTCAATCTCCAGTCCCAAGCGGAGCAGTTGGTGCTGCGGCGCTACGCTCCGCCGACGGTGCTTGTCGATGAGCACGGAAACATCCTCCACATCAGCGGGCGGACGGGGAAGTATCTGGAGCCGGCGATGGGGAAGGCGAACCTCAACATTTTCGCAATGGCCCGCGAGGGCCTGCGCTACGAGCTAAACGCGGCGTTTCAGAAAGCCCTGCGCGAACCGGGTCCGGTGGTGGTGCACGGCTTGAAGATCGGAACGGAGGGTGCTCCGCAGTTCGCCGACATCTCCGTCGAGAAGCTGGACGCGACGGAGCCGCTGGCGGGATTGCTGGTCATTGTGTTTTTGGAGATCCCCGTGCCTGTTGAGACAAAAGCCCCGGATCGGGCCGGAAAGACCAGCTCGCGGCATCACCAGTTGTCGGAAATCGAGCGGGAGCTGCACCAGGCGCGGATGGAACTGCAGAACACGCGCCATGAAATGCAGACTTCCCAGGAGGAGCTCAAGTCCACTAACGAGGAGATGCAGTCCACCAACGAGGAAATGCAGTCCACCAACGAGGAACTCACCACCTCCAAGGAGGAGATGCAGTCCTTGAACGAAGAACTGCAAACGGTGAACTCCGAGCTGCAGGGGAAGGTGGACGAACTTTCCCAATCGAATACGGACATGAAAAACCTGCTCAACAGCACGGACATCGCCACGCTGTTTCTCGACAACGACCTGAAGATCCGCCGCTTCACCACGCGGGCGACGAAGCTCATCAAGCTCATTCCGGGCGACGTGGGCAGGCCCATCACCGACATGGCGTCCGAGCTGATCTATCCGGAGTTGCCGGACGACGCGCGCGAGGTCCTGCGTAGGCTGGGATTCGTGGAAAAGCCCATCAGCACCCGGGATGGAAGTTGGTTCACGGTGCGGATCATGCCTTATCGAACGTTGGACGACCGGATCGATGGACTGGTGATCAC
>JBEDKU010000060.1:0-3172 GCA_041172045.1 Verrucomicrobiota bacterium
GTGGAATGGCGGCACCATCACCACGCTCGACGCCGCCACCGACCTGCGCCTTGCCGGCCGTTTGTCCAATGGCTCGTTGAAACTGAATCTCACGCCGGGCAGCAGCCACACGCTGGACATCGGCAGCGGCCGGAACGCGGTGATCGAGGCGAGCGTGGAGATCACCGGCAACGGCGATTTGACCAAGACCGGCGGTGGCAGGGCGGTAATCAACGGTCCGAATCCGGCGTTTTCCGGTGGCTTCGCGATGAATGGTGGGTCGCTGGAAATCGTGGGGGACGACAGTGCTCTCGGTGCCGTCCCGGAAGTTTTGGTCCCCGCCGCGATTTCCTTGAACGGAGGCACGCTGGCGCTCAACCAAGGTTTCCAAGGCACGATCACCATGACTGCGGCGGGAAGCGGCTACTCCTCGTTTCCGAGGCTCGATCTATCGGGAGTCTCCGGCGAAACCGTGTTGACCCACGGGCGTCTCGCGGCCATCAGCGTCACCCAACAGGGCGCATCCAACCACACCGCAGCCGCGATCACCTTTTCATCGCCCGATCTCGCAGGTGGCGTGCAGGCCGCCGCCACCGCCACGGTGTCGGGTGGGAAAGTCACCGCCGTTGCCCTCACGAATCCGGGCGCGGGCTACACCGTCGTGCCGAAGGTGTTCATCTCGCTCACCGGCGGCACCAGCACCACCACGGCACCTGCCGCCGCCGTCTCGCAAGTGGTTCTCGAAGGAGCCGTGCGGGTCAATCCCGGATATGACTACGACGGTTCGCCGATCGTGGTCACAGGAGCCGGGTTCGCGGCCACGGGTGGTGCGACAACTGCGACAACTGCGATATCCTTGCACGCCCACCGCGGCGTTTTTCTCGGGGAGTCTGGTGGAACGATCACCTGCGTGGGCGACCATTCCATCGCCGGGCCTGTGAGTGGTCCAGGCGGATTGACCAAGCGTGGCGACGGAGTCCTCGAACTGGGCGGAAACAACATCTATCAAGGCGACACCACCGTGACGGAAGGTGTGTTGAAACTCGGTCTCCCCGACTCCCTCGCCGATGGTGCCGCCATCCGCATTGCCGCAAGCGGTGCCGCGCTGGAACTGGCCTTCACAGGCATCGAGATGGTGGACCAGTTGTGGATCGGGGGAGTGCAACAAGCTGCGGGCATCTGGGCCGCCACTGGCACACCGGGCGCGGATCACACCTCCGACCTGATTCTCGGCGGTGGCATGTTACAGGTGACCCACGGCGGCCTCAGCGTGAACTTCGCCGCCTGGGCGACCAGTCTCGGCATGACCGGCGGAGTGAACGGCGATTCGGACAACGATGGCATTCCCAATCTGGTGGAATACGCCCTCGCCCTCAATCCCAGTGCGTCTGACGGCTCACCCGGGATTCTGGTAGGAAGAACCCTCATCTTCAACAAACGCGCCGAAGCCGTCATCAACGGCGACGTCACCTATCGAATCGAAAAATCCGCCGACCTCGGAGTTTCCGATCCGTGGACGGTTGTCACGCCGACCACCGACACCGCGCTCGAAATTTCATACACTTTTCCGGCGGGAACCGCAGGCTTCGCCCGCTTGAGCGCGACGGCCATTCCTTGACACTGGGTCCAATCCTGAGGACTCATTCCCACAGCCATGAGACGGAGAAACTTCATCATCGCGACCGCCGCCGCGGGTGTCGCCGGCATGGCGGGCTCGGTCCGGGGACTCGCTGCGGAGCAACATCCCGCCGCGCTCGGGGGAGTCATGCGGGGTTTGTTGGAAGATTGGTGTGACGGCATGATCCGCCTGCAAATCGTGGATCCGGCGAACCCGGAAACCCAGGGGGCCATCCAGTGTCCGGCCTGCGGGTTTCTCCATGGCCGCTGCGGCGACGCGGTGCTGCCGTTTCTATCAATGGCCGGGCTCACCGGCGAGGCGCGCTATCTGGACGCCGCCTTGCGGGTGGCCGCGTGGACCCGGAATGTGGATGCGGATGATGGTTCGTGGACCAACGAACTCGACCCCAAGTCATGGAAGGGCACCACCGTTTTCACGGCGATCGCGTTTGCCGAGGCTCTGGAGTGGCATGGCGACTTGTTGGACGAATCCACCCGCGCGGCCTGGCGGGACCGGTTGAAAAAAGCAGGTGAATTCATCTCGCGCAATTTAGCAGTGAATGCCGCCGACGCGGAGGCAAGGTTCGCGGGCAAGACCACGAACATCAATTATGGGGTCAGCGGTGCCTACGCCCTTACTTTGTTAGACCACCTGCTCGACGATGGGGAATTCCGCCGACGGGGCGGGGAACTCGCGCGGGAATCGTTGGCGTTTTTCACGCGAAATCAACTGCTTTTCGGCGAGGGGCATCCGACGCGGCCGCTGAGTCCGAAAGGCTGTTACCCGGTGGACCTTGGATACAACGTCGAGGAATCGCTGCCCAATCTCGTTCACTACGCGTTGCTCACCGACGACCGTGAGGCCCTCGATCTCGCGACGGCTTCCTTCCGCTCGCATCTGGATTTCATGCTGCCGGACGGCGGATGGGATAACTCGTGGGGCACGCGGAGTTTCAAGTGGACCTACTGGGGAAGCCGCACTTCGGATGGATGTCAGTCGGCGCTGGTCCGTTTGGCGCAGCGCGATCCGGTCTTCATGACCGCGGCGCTCCGCAATGCCGGACAATTCCGCGCCTGCACCCATGACGGCTTGCTGCATGGCGGACCGCACTACGCGGACCACCAGGTGAAACCCTGTGTGCACCACACCTTCGCCCACGCCAAGGTCGCCGCCGGCACGCTCCACTATCTGGCAGGGTCGAAGCCCTTGCCCGGCCTGCCGCCGCTGCCGCGCGCGGTCGTTACCGGGGTGAAACATTTTCCGGAAATCGACGTCACGCTCGCATCCATCGGGCCTTGGCGGGCGACCTTCAGCGCCTATGATTGGATTTACAAAAAAGGTCTGTTCCAAGCCATGGGCGGCGCGCCCGGTATGTTGTGGCATGAAAAAACCGGCCCGGTCTTGTGCGCCAGCCTCGCGCGCTATTTCCCCGCCGAGGAGGCGAACATGCAGGCCGTTCCCGACGGCGAGGATTTCCCTCTAACCATGCGGGTCGAAAGCCACGGCCCGGACGGCACCTGGTTCACCAACCTTCACGACACCACCGCCACGATCCGGAGGGATTCCAATCCTGAT
>JBEDKU010000061.1:0-10444 GCA_041172045.1 Verrucomicrobiota bacterium
CCCGTGGATTGAAGAATACTGGACGGACTGAGCCTAAAAACCCGAGAAGCGCTTTCGCAAGGCGCTGAGGTGGTTGTAGAGAAGGCCGCAGCGGGTCAGTTGGATCCGCAGAAAGTAGCGCAGGCCGAACGCGGGGGTCTGATGGCTCAGTGGAATCGCCAGTTGACCGGCATCCTCGCCGAAATGATTCGTGACGCGGTTCACGATGTCGGAAAAATCGCTTCTCTGGACGATCAGCGAGGGCGAGATGGCGACGACTTGGAAATGCCGGCCCAGGGTGGCCAGATACCAGCGGTCGATCGCGCGGTTGACGGCCAGCCAGCCCCAGATTCCGGATTCATCGGGAAATTGTTCGAGCAGCCAGTCGCGAAGGGGCGCGTTGAGCAGATAGGCGTGGGTGCATTTGCAGCCGTAGATCTGGGCGAGATGGCGCTCGCCGGGAAATTGAGCCAGCGTGCGGAAGGGGCCCTGCGGGTGGGTGAACCCCAGATAGCAGATGTCCCATTTCAGCTCCGAAGCAAAAAGCGAAAGGTGGAGCGTTTTCAGGTTCGAGACGAAATCAGCGTCGAAGGTGGCGTCGTCTTCCAGGATCAGAACCCGCTCCCAGCCTTCCCGCCGGGCCATCTCAAGCGCGCGGCGGTGGGCCAGCACACAGCCTCCCCGGGCCGCCCAGGTATTCGCCCTGCTGCCGCCCCGGAACCACGGGGCTTTGCCGAAACCTGAAATTTCGCGGCCCAGCACGGCAGGCACACGGTGGAGCTTTTCCGGGGGGATGATGCCCTCGCTCTCCGCACACAATTTCTCCCAACGTTCAATACGGTGGTCGAGATTGATGATGAGCACCGCGTCGATGTCATCCCAGAAGGACGACACCTCGGTTGTTGTGGATGGGGACTCGCTCAAAGTTGGATTGAATCGGTGGCGAGTGACAAAAAGGAAATGCACACAGGTTCGCTTGCGACGAAGCGACCGCGGATTTGTAAGTCCTGAGATTGGGGCGAGCCGCTCATTGGATTTTCAAATTCATACACTTAGGGCTTCGGGGGGGCGGAGTCGGGAAGATCATGAATGACGGGATTTGACTACCCTGAAATTCTCGCCTCGAACAACCTAAAAGTGCGGAAGGGTCGGCCAATCGCGCTCAAGCCACCCGCTTTCAAGCCTGCCAATCCCCGCGCAATCTTGAAAAGATGCCGATTCGCGTCCGTCGACGGCCTCCGCATAAAGTGCCGTCACCGGTCGGGCGGCGGGCAACTCGCCACTTGCCAAACGGGCGGTCGGAAATCAACTTCGCCCTCGCGCCACCATTCTGAAAGTCCCACGCAAGGAACCGGACACCGCCCTTGCCTCCTCTTTCGGAATCGCCCGCATCCCGCCATTTATGACTCCAAAAATCAAATCCGGCATCCTTGCCGATGAGAACAGCCGAAAATTGATTCATAGGGTGCTGCGGGAAAATTTCCGCCTCTACATCGGGCGTTACCTGCTCGCCTTCTTCCTGATGGGCTGCACGGCGTTTGCCTCCGCCCTCTGCGTCTTCCTGATGCAGAACGTTACCAAAGTGGTCTTTGGCTCGCCGGAAAGCCTGCCGACACCCGCTGCCGCGCTCACTGGAAATGAGACGTTTATCGAGAATCTGGTCTACCGGGTGGGGCTGGTTTTCGACTCCTTTTTTGTCTCCGCGCATCCGGGATTGTTTCAAATCTTCGGCGTCTCCGTGGCCATCATCCTGGTTTTCCTCATGAAAGGCCTCGCGGGCTACGGCTCCACCGTGATCATCACGCGAATCGGCAATAACATTGTGGCGCGTCAGCAGCGCCGTCTCAGCGACCACATCCTGCGCCAATCCCTCGCGTTTTTCGTTCATTTCCCATCCAGCGACCTGATCACCCGCATCGGGCAGGCCACCGGATCGGCAAGCACGGTGATGAATCTGCTGATGACGCGGGTGCAGGACGTCCTCACGGCCATCGCCCTTGTCATCGCGATGTTCTACCTGGACTGGCAGCTTTCGTGTGCGGCGCTGTTGATCGTCGCTCCCATTTCCATCGCCCTCAGCGGAATCATCAAGCGCATCCGTAAAATCGTGAAATCCCAGTTCATGGGAATCATCCACGTGATTTCCGCCATCCAGGAAGCCATCATCGGCAACAAACTCATCAAATCCTACAATCTGGAGAGCCACATGCGCCAGCGCTTCACGGATGCGATCGGTGCCGTGGAAAAACTCTCAAACAAAATGGCCCTCGTCTCGGCCCGCACCAGTCCCATCATGGAATTCATCGGTGGTCTGGCGGTGGCCAGCATCGTGTTCTACGGCGGCTACCGCAATCTCGTGCAGGGTCAGGACGCGGATTCCCTCATCGCGTTCCTCACGGCGTTGCTGCTCGCCTACGAGCCGATCAAGCGCATCGCGCGGATGAATGTTTCACTGCATTCCTCGCTGATTGTCCTGGAGATGTTCTACAAGGCGCTGGACACCGATTACGCCATTCCCGAGCCGCCCGATGCCAAGCCGATCCGACTTGAAAAAGGCGACATCGAATTGCGCGATGTGACATTTTCCTACCGTCCCAAGCTTCCCGTCATCAAGAATGTCTCCCTCAGTTGCCAAGGCGGCGAGCTGACCGCGCTGGTCGGTCCCTCGGGCAGTGGAAAGTCCACGATCCTCAACCTCATCGAGCGGTTTTATCAAATCGACTCGGGCATCATCGAAATCGACGGCCAGGATATCAGCCAATACAGCGCCGCCTCCCTCCGCAACCAGCTTGCGCTCGTCAGTCAGGACACTTTTTTGTTCTCCGACACCTTGCGCAACAACATTCGTTTCGCCCGCATGGACGCCACCCACGAGGAGATCGAACAAGCCGCCCGCGCCGCTTACGCCCACGATTTCATCATCGAGCAACCGAATGGATACGATACCCAGATCGGCGAAAACGGCGGCAGCCTGTCCGGTGGCCAGCGCCAGCGGATCTCCATCGCCCGGGCGTTTCTCAAAAACGCGCCCATTCTTTTGCTCGATGAAGCCACCTCCGCCCTCGACAGCGAGTCCGAGCAGAAAATCCAACTGGCCTTCGACCACCTCATGCAGGGCCGCACCACCATCGTCATCGCCCACCGCTTCTCCACGATCCGCAATGCCAAGAAAATTCACGTCATGCAAAACGGCCGTGTTGTCGCCAGCGGCTCCCATCAGGAACTGATTCGCGATGAATCAAGCCTCTACGCCCACCTTTACCGCCTCCAGTATGAAGAGAACGCGGTCGGTCGTGGATGAGGACGCTTCGGATGGCCAGTGCTGACGCCGGGAGTATTCTAAGGCTTCTCTCCCGGAGGGTCACCCAGCCTTGACAGGTTAATCCGTGCGAATAAAACCCTTGCGAAGCGTTTTTACGATAAGGCATTCGTTCCGCTCCCTGATGTTATCCCCCTCTGCAATCATCTCATGAAAATCCTGATCACCGGCGGCGCTGGCTTTATTGGTTCCAATCTCGTGAGGCAGATCCTCGACGAGACGCCTCACGAGGTGATCAATGTGGACAAGCTGACTTATGCGGGTAACCTCTCATCCTTAGAGGGTTACCTGGAGAATCCGCGGCACACGTTCGTCCAGGCCGACCTCTGCGATCCTGCTGCGCTCGGAGAGCTCTTTGAAAAACATCGACCGGACGCCGTCATGCACCTCGCGGCGGAAAGTCACGTGGACCGCTCGATTGATGGTCCCGGCGACTTCATCCAGACCAACATCCTCGGCACTTACCACCTGCTTCAAACGGCACTCGCGCACTATCGCGGCCTCCCGCCGGCCCAACAGGAGACCTTTCGTTTCCTCCACGTTTCGACCGATGAGGTTTACGGTTCACTTGGAGCGAATGACCCCGGATTTTCAGAAACCACCCCGTACTCGCCTCACTCACCCTACTCCGCCAGCAAGGCTTCCTCCGACCACCTCGCGCGCGCCTGGCACGATACTTACGGACTTCCCGTCCTCGTCACCAACTGTTCCAACAACTACGGTCCCTTCCAGTTTCCTGAAAAGCTCATCCCCGTCGTCATTCTGAAATGCCTCCGCGGCGAGCCCATCCCCGTTTACGGCAAAGGCGAAAACATCCGTGACTGGCTCTACGTCGGCGATCATTGCTCCGCCTTGCGAACGGTCCTTGAAAAGGGCACCCCCGGGGAAACCTACAATATCGGCGGCAACAACGAGCAAACCAACATCGACCTTGTCCGGCACATCTGCACCCTCCTCGACGAGTTCCATCCCGGCGCGCAGCCATACGCCTCCCACATCACTTATGTCACCGACCGCCCCGGTCACGACCTCCGCTACGCCATCGATCCTACGAAAATCCGCTCGGAGCTCGGTTGGGAACCCCGCGAAACCTTCCAAACCGGCTTCCGCAAAACCATCCAATGGTATCTCGAAAACCAGGCCTGGTGGAAGAATATCCTCGATGGAAGCTACCAACTGCAGCGCATCGGCCTCGAATCCTAAAACATCATGAAAGGCATCATTCTCGCCGGAGGAGCCGGGTCCAGGCTCTACCCACTTACCCTGGTGGCCAGCAAACAACTGCAACCGGTTTACGACAAGCCGATGATCTACCACCCCTTGACCACCTTGATCGAAGGCGGGATCAAGGAGATCTGCCTCATTTCCACCCCGCACGATCTGCCGCGCTTCGAGCAACTCCTCGGTGATGGGTCCCGCATGGGCATTTCCATCGAATATCGCGAACAAGCCAGGCCCGAGGGAATCGCTCAGGCCTTCCTCATCGCCGAGTCGTTCATTGGAAATGAAGCCGTCACCCTGATTCTCGGAGACAACATCTTCCACGGGGCCGATGGCTTTGCCACCGCCTTTCGGGATTTCACCCAGGGAGCGATCGTCTTCGGCTATCACGTGCACGATCCGGAACGCTATGGCGTGGTCGAGTTCGATGCCGCCGGCAAGGCGATCTCGATCGAGGAAAAGCCGCTCGTGCCGAAAAGCCATTTCGCGGTCCCTGGCCTTTACATTTACGACAACGAGGTGGTGGCCATCACCAAAAACCTCAAGCCTTCCGCCCGCGGAGAATTGGAAATCACCGCCGTTAACGTCGAATACCTGAACCGCGGCACCCTCCGTGTCGAGAAACTCAACCGCGGTCTCGCCTGGCTGGATGCCGGCACCAGCACCTCGCTCCACGAAGCCAGCGCCTATGTCCAGACGATTGAAAAACGAACCGGCACCAAGGTCGGCTGCCCCGAGGAGGCGGCTTACCGCAGCGGCTTTCTGAATCTCGACGGTCTCGAAGCGGTCGCCGGAGCCATGCCCAACTGCGAATACAAGGCCTACCTCTTGGAGGTGGTCTTGGAAGGAAAGCGCACCCGTTGACCCACACATCCAACCACAACTACCGATCCATGATTTTATTACTCGGAGCCACCGGCTACATCGGCCAGGCCTTTGAAAGCGAACTCAAGCGCCGCGGAGAGCGTTTTGTGTCCCTTTCACGCTCACAGGTGGACTACACCCGCTTTCAACCGCTGTTCGACTACCTGAAATCCAACAAGCCGTCGTTCGTGGTCAACGCGGCGGGTTACACCGGCAAGCCGAATGTGGATGCTTGCGAAACCGCCAAGGCGGACACGCTTCAAGGCAATACCCTCTTCCCCCAGGCACTCGCGCACGCATGCGCGGTTCTCGACATTCCCTGGGGCCATGTATCGTCCGGATGTATCTTCGCAGGTTGCCAAGTGGAGACCGAAAACGGCTGGATGATCGAAAAGGACATGACCAAGCCCGCCATCCAGGCCCTCGCAAAAGAATCTCCGGAAAAACTGCGCGGGTTTGATGAGACGATGACCCCCAACTTTTCCTTCCGCGATCAACCGTGCAGTTTTTACAGTGGCACCAAAGCACTTGGCGAGGAGGCGATCAGTGGCGTGGGGAGCAGTTACATCTGGAGGCTTCGAATCCCTTTTGATGAGTTTGACAATCACAGGAACTATCTCTCCAAAATCCAGCGCTACGCCAAGGTTTACAACAACCTGAACTCGCTATCTCACCGCGCCGACTATGTGAACGCCTGCCTCGACACTTGGTTTCAAAAGGCTTCATTCGGCACCTACAATGTCACCAATCCTGGCTTCGTCTCCACCGCGGAGGTTCTTGAGATGATCAAGACAATCTTACGGCCGGACCGCGAATTCGTCTTTTGGGAGAACGACGAGGAATTTTATCATAACGGGGCCGTCGCGGCACGTTCCAACTGCATCATGGATTCCTCAAAGCTACTCAACGCGGGAGTCGCCATGCGCCCTGTGGGAGAGGCTCTTGAGTCTTCCTTGGCTGGCTGGAAAGTGGAAACGGCAGGCTGAAGAGGGTGGACCTTGCGCGGCAGGCGCCATCGGGAGCAAAAATATCATATAACAATGGACATTGACGGAAGGGATGCTGCATGCACGAAGGATGATTCTATGGATCCTCCGCCAAATCCCGACGTCCAAATATCGGGCTATTTCCAAATGGATTTGGGCTTGGGCCATAGCGTGCGGCTCATGGAAAGCCTGCTTAAGGAATCGGGCGTCAGTTTCGGCTACAAAAACTACACGAACGCCGGAGCGCACCGGATCGCAAGGCCATGGAATGAAAGCGACACCCTCGCTGACCATGCTCCCGTTCATGTTTGTGGGGTCAATCTGGATAACGTCCGCAATTTTTCACGCGACCATCCTGAAATGTTCACACAGGACCGCTATGTGATCGGAATGTGGTTCTGGGAGGTTCCTGTCATTCCGGAAGAGTACCTTCCCGCAATCAATTCGGTCGACGAAATCTGGGTCGCAACCGAATATATGAGGGATATATTCAGAAAATATTGTGACAAACCGGTAAACTGCTACCCACAACCGATTGCGATCCCCGAGGAATTCCCCAAAAAATCGTCGGAGCATCAAACGTTCCGATTCTACTTCAGTTTTGACTTCTGCAGCTTGTGCCGCAGGAAAAACCCCGATGGGTTGATCAGGGCGTTCAAGCTGGCGTTTCCTGACCCCGGTGAAGCGGACCTGCTCATCAAGTCGGTGAACGGGCACCTGTATCCCGTGGAGATGCAGAACCTAAGAAGTTTGATTCAAGAATCATCCCATATCCATCTGATTGACGGTCATTTGCCCCAGGCGGATTTGGAGACACTTCAGGAAAGTATTGATGGCTACGCATCGCTTCATCGGTCGGAGGGATACGGGTTGTCCCTCGCGGCAGCCATGGCTTCCGGTAAGCCCGTGCTGGCCACCGCCCATTCCGGAAACATGACGTTCATGAACCATGCCAACAGTTTTCTGGTTCCGTTCGAATTTGCTCCGGTAGGCCCTGATGCTGCTCCATATCCGCCAGAGGCTGAATGGGCTGAACCGGATGAAACCGCAGCCTCGATTTTAATGGTCGAGATGGTTCGAAACCACCATGAGCGGATGGCGAAGGTGGCAAAAGCCTCCGCGGACATCAGAGCGTCCTTTTCCGTCGAAACGGGCGGTCGCTGGGTGGGAAACCGAATCGACGAGATCTTGCGACAGATGCGCGAGACCAATCCCACTCCAGGCCAGAAGTGGTCCTCCAGTTGCGACCGGAAGGAATTGTTGGAAGATCCGGAGACGCATCCGCTCGAAGAGGTTCCTGAACCCGAACCTGAGCCCGAACCTGTAAAAATTAAGAAAACGCCGATTGGACGCAAGATCCGCAACTCCGTGAAAGGCTGGTTTTCCAAATGAGATTTCAAAGGGTCCAGATGTTTTTAGTTTGCTCCCTAATCCCTCCAAATCTAAACCCGAGTGGTGATGCCGCCAGACGGCAATCTCCCTGAACCACAATCGACATACATGAAACGGGCTTTTATCACAGGAATTACGGGACAGGATGGATCCTATCTTTGCGAACTTCTCCTTGCGAAGGGATATGAAGTTCATGGCCTCGTTCATCGTCCGGACTCGCTGCATCAGAGCAACATCGGCCCCTTGGTGAGCGACGAGGAAATCATCAACAAACGCTTGTTCCTGCACAATGGAGCGTTCGAGGATGCGACTCACCTGCGCAGGGTGATTTCAAAAGCCAAACCTCAGGAATTCTACCACCTCGCCGGACAGTCAAGCCCGCGCCTTAGCTTGGAATTACCGGAAACCACGATGGATAGTGTCGGGATGGGAACCTTGCGGATTTTGGAAATTATCAGGGATCTGCCGGATCCTCCCAAATTTCTTTACGCTTCCAGCAGTGAGATTTTTGGCAGCCCGGTTCATTCGCCTCAGGATGAAAGCACCTCGCTCAATCCGACCACGCCTTACGGTGCGGCAAAAGCCTTGTGCCACCATCTGTGCTCGATTTACCGGATCGCCTACTCCATGCCGACCTGCTCGGCCATCCTTTACAATCACGAGTCCCCGAGGCGGGGCACCGGATTCGTCACCATGAAAGTGGCCCGCGCCGCGGCGGCGATTAAAAAAGGGATTCAGAAAGACCTGATGCTGGGAAGTCTGTCCGGACGGCGTGACTGGGGCTGGGCTCCTGACTACGTCGAGGGTATGTGGCTGATGCTCCAGCAGGACGTCGTCGATGACTTTGTTTTGGCCACCGGACGCCTGCATTCGGTCGAAGATCTCGTCGCCTGCGCGTTCGAGGCTGTCGGATTGAACTGGAGGGACCATGTCAAACACGACCCCGCGCTCGTCAATACGGTGGAACCCATCGCGCCTTGCGGCAACCCGACCAAAGCCAAACGCCTTTTGGGATGGAAGTGTGAACATACGCTGAAGCAAATCATGGAAAAAATGGTCGCCTCGGAATTAGACAGGATCAATCGATAATCACTTAACAATATCCAAAATTGCCATGCACAAAGCGCTCATTACCGGAATCACAGGTCAAGACGGTTCGTATCTTGCTGAATTGCTCCTCGCAAAAGGTTATGAAGTCCACGGAATTGTCCGGCGCAGCAGCACCGTGGCGCGTCCGCGAATCGATCATTTAAGTGAAAACCCGAACCTCCACCTTCATTATGGGGATCTTGCCGATAGCGTCGCCTTGACCAAGCTCCTCTATGAGTTGCAGCCGGATGAAATTTACAATCTTGCCGCACAAAGTCACGTGAGGGTCAGTTTCGACATTCCCGAATATACCTGCGATATCACCGGATCGGGCGCGGGTCGGATTCTCGAGGCCATCATCGAGTCCGGGATCGGCAAGAAAGTAAGATTCTATCAAGCGTCCTCCTCCGAGATGTTTGGCAAGGTCCAGGAGATTCCCCAACGCGAGACCACCCCGTTCTGGCCAAGATCGCCTTATGCCTGCGCGAAACTGATGGCGCATTGGCTGACGGTGAATTATCGCGAATCATACGGCCTCTTCGCCTGCTCGGGCATCCTCTTCAACCACGAGTCGCCACGCCGTGGAGAAAACTTCGTCACCCGCAAGATTACCATTGCCGCAGCACGGATCAAAGCGGGCTTGCAGGACAAGCTCACTCTCGGCAACCTGGATTCTAAAAGGGACTGGGGTTATGCGAAGGAATACGTCGAAGGCATGTGGATGATGCTTCAACAGGATGAGCCGGATGACTACGTCTTGGCAACAGGTCAAACCAATACGATCGAGGAGTTTTTGGACGCCTCATTCGGCCGCCTCGACCTGGATTGGCGTTCCC
Organism: Verrucomicrobiota bacterium; assembly: GCA_041172045.1. Taxonomy (GTDB): domain Bacteria; phylum Verrucomicrobiota; class Verrucomicrobiia; order Verrucomicrobiales; family Akkermansiaceae; genus Luteolibacter. The sequence goes on from JBEDKU010000061.1 coordinate 9,687, forward strand.
ACGTGCAATTTGACCCGAAGTTCCTCCGCCCGGCGGAGGTCGACCTGTTGATCGGCGACCGCGGCAAGGCCGAAAAGCTGCTCGGTTGGCAGCCGAAAACCTACATGAAGGAACTGGCTGAATTGATGACGGATGCGGACTATCTAATCGCAAGCAAAGCGTAACTTCGTGTCTATTCGGGGATTTTTGACCGCTCGACCCATCAAACCCTGTCATTTCTATCAAAGCCATGTCAAAACCTGTTTTTATCTATAGCAGCTGGCGCACGGCAAGCACTTGGATCTGGAAAAAATTCCGTGATCAGCAGAACGCTTACGCCTATTGCGAGGTGTATCACGCCGAGCTTGCCTCTGCCGACATCGTATCCATCACTAAAATTGGACCTCAGAGTTGGAACGCTTCACGGCATCCGGACGCGGCTCCTTATTTCCTTGAGTTCACTCCTCTCTTCACCCCGGGCAAACAGGGCATTGTCGGGATGACGCCGGACTTGGTTCTGGAAAAGATGTTTCCGCCAATCGGCGAGGCGCTCCAAGAGGAGGAAACGGCTTATCTCAAGCGACTCATCGCGGTGGCTGAGTCCGCAGATAAAACGCCGGTGCTCACCTGCACGAGAAACCTCGGGAGGGCCCTGGCAACACGGTTGAGCTTCCCGGATGGAGTCCACATCGTCACGGTGCGCAACCTCTGGCACCAGTGGATGTCCTTCTGTAACCAACATCACCTCGGCTATTCCTGGTTCTTGGAACAGATAGACC
>JBEDKU010000062.1:0-2538 GCA_041172045.1 Verrucomicrobiota bacterium
AAGTCAGCCGGACCTGCTTGCCGGGCAGCCCGGAGGCAAATTCAAGCGCCGGTGGAGCCACCGTTTCGGCGGCATGGAGACCCCATGACGACGCCTGCGACAGCAGCGCCAGCGTGAGGACACCGCGTGAGATTCCACGAGCACGGTCGGAAGCGGCGAATCGGATTTTCATGAGTATGGGTTGGGGAGTTTCTGGAATCAGGGAAACCGGAACGGTCGGATCACCCTCCTAAAGCAAAACCTTGGATTTAAGCCTCAAGCAGTTATTGGATTCCCCGGCAGGCGTCAACGCCCAATCTTTCGCCGGAAAAATCCCGGCTTCCCGCTCAGGGCTCCAGCACGGCCTCGAGGCGATAGAATCCACCGCCGGGAAGCGGGTTCGCATCCGTGACAGTCAAGCCGGTGGCGGTGCGGAGGAAGGTGACGCCGGGGGCGGCGGTGTGGGTGGTGCCGTTGTAGCGGTAGATTTCGGTGAAGGTGAGGAGATCGGTGGAACGGCGGAGGATCCAGCGGGTGCCTTGGACTGTATCACCGATGCCGAAGCTGAGGACCGGGTGACCGAAGGCGTTGAAAGCGGGTCCCCTGAAGTTCCGGGTGTTGCTGGAATCCGCCATCTCCGGGTTGGTGCCGAGGGCGTGTTCGAGACCATACGGGGAGCCGTCGCCGTCGAGGTCGAAATTCCAACGCAGGGCGGTCTCGGGGTTATCTCCTTGATACTCGACGGCCCCGATGTCGTGCGGGCCGAGGCGGGGACGGCCACGCTGGTCGGTGGTGAGGGAGGTGGCACCGCCAGCATTGATGGCGGGACTTATCCGAGTGGGCGGCATGGTCTGGGTGGGGCCGCCGTAGTCGCCGAGTTCCCAGAGCCAGGGCTGGGCGGTGATGAGAATATTAGAGCCGGAAAAGCCGCCGGAGATGTCCAAGGGGGTATTCCCGCTGCAGATGATGTTTTTCAACGAGGCGTCCGCGGTGCTGTCGTCGATGTAGATGCCGCCAGCGCCGTATGTGGCCTTGTTACCAACGATGGTGGAGTTTTCGACGGAGAGTTGGCTCGTTGTGGCATTGGCGGACGCCCGGTAGTGGATGGCACCGGTGGAGTTGTTCGCGAAGGTGCAATTCCTGATGGAGAGAGCGCAATAGAAAACACTAACGGCGGAAGATCCTTTAACCACGAAGTTTCCAGTGATGGTGGAATTCTGGAGTGTGATCCTATCCGTGGTGACGGCGCTTTGAACGTAGAGGGCAGCCGCGTGATACCCGGAGTTTCCGCTCAAAGTGCAGCGGTCCACCAAGAGATCGAAAGCGGCGCTGGGGCGGATGGTGATGCAGCCGGAGGATTCACCGCAGTTGGCATCTGAGAGAATCAGCGAACGGAGGGTGAGGGAGCCGGCCGTGAGACGCAGAACGGGAGTGTCATCGGAGGTTTTCCCGTTTCCCGTCCTGTCACCGGAGAGTTTGATGGGGGACGGCAGCGCAGAACCGTCGATGGTGAGGGATTGGTTGATGAGGATTTCACCAAGGCCAAGGCGGATGGTCTGGCCGGAGAGGGCGGGCGCAAAGGTGACGATGTCTCCGGGCGGGGAATATTTCACCGCCTCGCGGAGAGAGATGCCGCTGCCGAGGGTGCCGTCGTCCTTGTCCGTGGTGGTGGTGACGATGGTGCCGTGGCCGGCAAGGGGGAGAAGTAGGAGCATGAGTAGGATTTTCATGACAAGTGGGTGGGAATGACTGCTCCTTGACCCACCAAGAGCATTCAAAGTAATTACATATGAAGCAAGCAAGAACAAATTGATGCCAGATTGACCCGAGGGTAAGGAGCGGTGTGAGCCTGGGGGGAAATCGCTGAAATTTGCGGTTTGCAAGTCGGCTTTCCCGGCTTTGAATCCCGCCCCGCCCATGAGCCATCCTACCTTCCGCATTGCCATCGGAGCCGACCACGGCGCCGTCGATTTGAAAAACGCTGTTGTCGAGCACCTGAAGACGGTCGGGCATGAGGTCCGCGACTTCGGGACGCACGGCCACGAGTCCGTAGATTACTCGGATTACGCGAATCTGGTGGCCCGCACGGTAGCGGACGGCACCTACGATTTCGGCATCCTTTGCTGCACGTCCGGCGTCGGCATGTGCATCGCCGCGAACCGCCACCGCCATGTCCGCGCGGCGAATGTCCGCTCGGTCGAGGAAACGGTGACCACCCGCGAGCACAATGACTCGAACGTGCTGTGCCTCAGCGGAAAATTCACGGACGCGGCGACGGCCATCGCGATGGCGGACGCGTTCCTCGCCACCAACTTCGCCGGCGGCCGCCACGAAGCGCGGGTTTGCAAATCGTCGGGCAGCCGGATCGCCGAGACGGATCCCGCGATCTACGCGGCGATCACCGCCGAGGAACACCGCCAGCGGAACAACATCGAGCTGATCGCCTCCGAAAACTTTGCCTCGCCCGCGGTGATGGAAGCCCAAGGCTCACTGCTTACCAACAAGTACGCCGAGGGCTATCCGGGCAAGCGCGGGTATGGGGGCTGCGAAAATGTCGAT
>JBEDKU010000063.1:0-10439 GCA_041172045.1 Verrucomicrobiota bacterium
AGAATATCCCCCGCGCCAACAGCAAGTTCGTCGTGCGGATGACCGCCGACGTTGGCAACCCCGTTGTCACAACGGTGGTCAGCGCCATTGAAACGGATTTCGAAACTCCTGATGGCCTCAAGAACTTCATCGGCGGTACCGGCGCGCCGATGCCCATGCGCTATCCCAAGGTCGATGCCGTGCCGAATTATGTGCGGGGAATCGACATGGTGGACCGTGCGTCGACGCCGATTAAGAGTCTCAAGAACGTGAAGCCATTCGCCCTGCTCGGCGTGCAGGCCAAGACAACCTCCGGCGGCCGGGACGCCATCCAAGAGGACGGACGCCTCGCGACCAAGCCCTGGTGCTTCGCCCACGCCAGTATCGGGGCTTCGACGCACAAGGTGGCCAGCGGCAGTCCCGCCAGCGCCTCGCACGAATTCGATCTTCAGCTGCTGTCCAAAGGCACCAACAACCTGCTGCAAGTTGATGCCCAGGACCGCGGTAATTTCGTCAGCGGCCATAGCGCCACCTACGGTGCCAAGTTCGGCGCGCAATATGATGTCCCGCTCGCACCGCTGCAGTCGCTCGTCAGCCTGAACGGCGCGAATCCCGGCGGTTCCTCCGGCTACCTGCCGCGATTCGCCCAGCCGATCGGCAACTCGTGGGCCCACCCGCTGCTGGATCCTGACAAGCTGTTGCAGCCCCAGACCGGGGGAAATTATCTCGACCACTCGTTCCTCCTCAACCTCGCCCTTTATGATCATTTCTATTTCTCCGGGTTCGCGGACCAAACCGGCTCCTTCGGAACCGGCAAAAACGTCTCGACCCTCGCCACCGACTTCGGCGCGGGCAAACCGTTGGTCGATCCACGGCTGGCACTCTATCCACCCGACGGGCAGACCGCGACCGGGCTCTCCGCCGTGGTCAGCGGCGCGTCCCCCCACGCCAAGATCGCCGCCTGGCAGGTGATGAACGGCGCGTTCAACATCAACTCCACCTCGGTCGCCGCCTGGAAGGCGATGCTCGGCTCGATCCACGACTCGAAGTCCATCCTCAACAAGCTCAGCAAGGGCACCGCCACCACGCCGGGCTCCTCGGTATTCGCCGACTTGCCCGACGCGGACAGCGCCAAGGGCGAAGTCCGGATCAGCCGTTTCCGGCTTCCAGTCAGTGAGTCCGAGGCCGACGGCGCCGATCCAAAAGACGCCTATTGGCTCGGCCCGCGCGAATACTCCGACGCGCAGCTGCAAACCCTGGCCGAAAAAATCGTCGAGCAAGTCCGCTCGCGGGGACCGTTCCTCTCGATGTCGGAATTCGTGAACCGCCGCCTCGGATCCGCTTCGGATGAAAAAGCCCAGCGCGGCGCTCTGCAACAAGCCATCGACAACTCCAATGTGAATCAAAGTCTCGCCACAGGTGCCGATGCCGGTTTCCAAATCGCCGAGACCGCCGTTTCCACCTACAAGTATGCGAACGCCAAGGCCGGTGCCGGCGCGAGCAATCAAGGCGCTCCCGGCTATCTCAGCCAGGCCGACCTGCTGGCCGTGCTCGGCAACGCCGCCACCCCGCGCTCCGACACCTTCACCATCCGCGGATTCGGCGAGGCCCGGGACTCCGCGAACAATTCCATCGCCACCGCCACCTGCGAGGCCATCGTCCAGCGGGTGCCGGAATACATCGATCCCGCGGACAAGGCGGAAATCGCCCCCGCCGGTCTCACCAGCACCGCCAACAGAACCTTCGGCCGGCGTTTCCAGCTCGTGTCATTTCGCTGGCTCAGTGCCGAGGAAATCTGAAACCTCCGGGTTCACCCCACCGCCATCAATCCATGCGTGCCCTATTCCTTTTTCTCGTCCTCCTGTTGCCAGCTTCCGTCAGCGGCCAGGAGGCTCGCCCGGTGAACTGCCGGTTCCTGCGCTTCGGAGGCTCCGATGATTCGGCCTCGGTGCTCGCACTTTCCAGCAAGGGGGCCGAAGCGACCTGTCCTCTGTCCACCAGCTCGCTGTCCGCGCCCATCGTCTGTTTCGCCGCCGAGAACAAGATCGCGTTTCTCTCCGCCGGGGATCGCAAACCCGCCGCCACGGCAACGATCCCGGGACACGTGAAATCCGCGATCCTGGTCTTCGTGCAGGCACCCAGGGCGGCCGAATCCGCATCGTCGACCCCACTGCCGTGGAGGATTCTCGTCATCGAGGATTCGCCGAAGAATTTCCCCGACGGCGGGGCCTTCGTTGCCAATTTCCATGACACGGACATCCGTTTCATCGTCGGCGAGCACAAGGGCATGCTCCATCCCGCCGGGAATCATGGTTACGCCATGCCCGCCGAGCGCGACGCCTTCAATATGGCACCCGTGATGTTCGAGTTCCAGCAGGGCGAGAAATGGCGCACGGCCAACGAGAGCACCCTGCGTTTTCTTCCCGGGATGCGCTACCTGATCATCGCCTACACGGACCCCGCCTCCGGCCGCCCACGCATCAGCACCTGTCAGGACTTCACCGCACCCGCGCCACTGGTGCCGTAGGATCTTCCGCTTCGCTGATGCCAGAAGCCGTCCCTTAGGGATTGCGCGGAAACGGTCCCGTTCAATTTGTCCGAACAAATCAACGTGAATCTGCCCGCCGGGGGATTTCCAGGTTGCGATCGGCGGGATTGTCGGCAAATCCAACCAACGGCATTGGCTCAGGCGGTGCGGACGAGGCATCACACGCGCCATGGTTGAACCCGCCATTCGAATTGATTCCAAAATGAAAAACCCTCTACTTTTACCGGCATTGTCACCGCTGGGCTCTCGGTTTGCTGGGGCAGGCGAGGGCCGCGCGCGTCTTCAGTCAAAGGATGTCGAACTGATGAGATCTCCGCTCCAACAGCCGGCTGGACGCGGAAATCTGGCGATGTTAGCGACCTTGTGGTTTTCCCTCGCCGGCATCCAGGCTCAGACATGGCCGACGGTCCCGCTTGGCGGCGGCGGCTACGTGACTGGCCTCGTCAGTGATTCCACCGGGGCGGATATTTACTGCCGGACCGATGTGGGAGGTGCGTTCCGGTGGTCGCCCACCGGAGATGCCGGCGGCAATGGCGAGTGGATTTCCCTATCCGACACGCTGGTTCCATTTGCCACTGCGGGTAGCGGTGCCTTGATGTGCGTGGAAAGCATCGCGGTCGATCCGGGCACTCCCAGCCGGCTCTACATGGCGGTGGGGAATCCCAACATGTCCTCCACCGCCCGGGGGATTTATGGGTCCGACAATCGGGGCGCAAATTGGTATCTCGTGGGCGCGAGCAACACGTTCACGATCCAGGGCAATGGAAGCAGCCGGACCCATGGCGAGCGTCTCGCCGTCGATCCGAATGATCCCAATTGCCTCTGGTATGGCTCCACCACATCCGGATTGAGAAAATTCACCAAAAGCGGCGGCGCGTGGACGGCCACCCAGATCCCGGCGGCTTCGGTTCCTTTTGGATCGACGAATACCGGCATCAGCTTTGTCGTCTGCGACAAGAACAGCGGCAGCACGATCGTCTATGCCGGGGTTTCCGACGCGACCCTGGGAGGTGTCTATCAAACCACGGACAGAGGCACCACCTGGAGCAAAGTGGGCGGAGCGACGATCCTGTCTCCCAAGCGCGCCCAGCTAACCAGCAACGGCACCCTTTATGTGACCGCAGGCACCACCGGCGTCGCCAGATTGCCGCGTGGGGGGGCGCTGACTTTGTTGAGCACGTTGCCCGCCTCGCAGAATTATATCGCGGTGGCGGTGGATCCCAATGATGCCGCCGGTCAGAAGGTTTTTGTGGCATCGACTTCGACCACCAACATTTCCCGATCCGTCGATGGTGGCGCGACTTGGACCACGCAGACCACCACCTTCAACGAAGGGCCGCTGACCGGCACCAATCACGCCAGAAAAGAGCCGGACGGCACCTCCTGCCTGACCGGGTATTGGTTTGGCAACACGGCATCGATGCTGGTGAATCCTGCCAATTCCAACGAACTCTGGCTCGGTGATTTCTTCGGAGTGACCCGCACACGCAATGCCCAGAATCTCGGCACCAACCCCGGCTCCTGGTGGTATACCCTTCAAAAAGGCCAGGAAGAAACGGTGGTTCTTTCCCTCAAGAACGCGCCAAGCGGTGCCAAGTTGCTGACAGGGCTTTCCGATGTCGGCGGCTTCCGCTACCTCGACACGACCGTGCGTCCCAGCGGGGCGGGCGGGAGCAGCATGGGCGGATCCAATGGCACGAGTTTGGATTTCTCCGAAGGCAATCCCGACCACTGGGTGCGGGCGACGGTCGCCGCCAACCAGTATTCAGGAACGGGCGCGGTTTCCCTCAACGGCGGCGTCACCTGGGTGACATTCGGACAACTGGACGCCAAGAACATTTCCAACAGCCCGACAGCCGGTTGGGAGACGTTCGATGTCGGGCCGTATCTCAAGAAACAGCAGGCGGCGGGCGTCACGTCGGTGACCTTGGCCGTGCGCGCCAGCCATTGGCTGAGCCAGGGCTACCTCCGGTTTTCGTCAAAGGAGGGGGCCAACCCGCCGCAGTTGGTGCTCAATGGCGGCACCACGCTCACGCCGACGGCCGACGCCATGGTCGCCGCCTACGGCGCGGCCACCAACTATGGTGCGGGCACCGAGCTCCAGGCGCAAAACTACTACGAACAGACCAACTATTGGCGTTGGAGCTACCTCAAGTTTGATTTGAGCGGACAGGCCGCGATCTCGTCGGCCACGTTGCGGCTTTACCGGTTGGCGAATGCCACCGACACCACCGCCTATCCGACCACGATCCAGGCCACGCCGACCACCACCTGGATCGAGGGAGATGGAGGCACGGACAACCTTCCGGCGAACGAGATCACCTGGACCAACAGACCCACCAATTTCCACGCCACACCGGGAATGCTGTGGATGGGAGGCGGACGCGCCGTCATTTCGTCGGGAAATTCCAGCAACCTGGTCTGGATGGGCATCAAGAACGGCACGAACGCCACCCCCATGTATTACAGCACGGACCGCGGGGTGACCTGGACGGCGGCCACGGGCGGCCCCAACTCCAACATCACCGGAGTTTATACCAACGGCAGCAGCATCGGCACGTCCGGCCAGCCGCTGGCGGCCGACCGCGGCAACGGCTATTTCTACGCCGGATCTTTTGGCAGCTCGGCCCATGTGATCTATCGCAGCACCAACGGCGGGGCCACCTGGACCCAGGTATCCACCGTGAACAACGGAAACAGCTACAACATGCGGACTCCCCAGTTGGTGGCGGCACCGGTGTCACCCGCCTGTCCCGCAGGTGGCGACGTCTGGCTCTGTGACGACGGCACATACAACGGAAGCGGCGGCGGTCTCTGGCGCTCCACCAATTCGGCCACATCCTGGTCGGCCATCGCCGGCATCGGCAAAGTGTCCGAAGTCAGCTTCGGCAGGGCCGCGTCCGGCACCGGCTACACCGTGTTCATCCACGGCTACAAGGCCGGGGTGAAAGGCATCTACCGTTCCGACGATTACGGCCTGAATTGGGTCAAGCTCTCCGATCCGACCATCCATGACATCATCTCTCTGGCTGGAGACCGTCAGAATTACGGCAAGGTCTTCATCGGCACCGCCGGTCGGGGCGTTTTTTCCTACAACCCGCTCCCCTTTTACGAGATTACGGCAGGAGCTTCTCCGTTAGGCTCGGGGACGACAAGCGGAGAGGGAAGCTATCAGAGCGGGACCAGCGCAACCCTGACGGCAAACCCCTCCGGCGGATATGGATTCGCCGGCTGGACGGAAAACGGGAGCCTGGTAAGCGCTTCGGCGAGCACCACCTTCACGGTTGACGGGCCACGAACGCTGGTCGCGAATTTTCAAGCCGCCACTCTCGCCACTTGGAAAGAGGACAATTTTTCCCCAAGCGACATGGCCGATCCGGCAATCAGCGGGACTCTTGCAGATTCGGATGGCGACGGCTTTGCCAACCTGATCGAGTATGCGCTGGGGATGAATCCCAAGACGGCGGACCAACCGCAGTTGCTGCAGGGGCAGATCATTGATGGGCATCTCACGCTTACCTACATGCGCGACAGGGCGCCCGCCGACATCACCTGCACGGTCGAGGTTTCCAGCGATCTGGAAACCTGGCACTCGGGCGCGCCACACACTTCCCTGCCTGTGACCATCCTGGACACCGGTTTCAGCCAGACAATCCAGGTCTCCGACAGCACGCTGTCCTCGTCCGGTGGTCCTCGTTTCATTCGATTGCGCGTGGCTGAAGCGGCGGTTTCACCGTAATCCCGCTTTCATTTGTCGAAACAAATTCATGTGAATCTGCGCGTCGGTCGACTCCCACGTTGCGGTCGGTCGGCGGGTTAACCATTTCTTCCCCTGCCATGGGATAGTCGGCAACCTCGCTCCCGCCGCCCAGCCGCTGAAACGGTCTGCTAAGTGCGCGGCAACAACCCAACATGACTCCATCCGGCAAAATTCCATTCTCCGAGAAGATCGGCTACTCACTCGGCGATACCGCTTCCAATATCTTCTGGCAGACGTTCTCGTTTTTCCTTCTGTACTTCTATACGGATGTTTTCGGGATCGCCGCCGCCGCCGCCGGCACGATGTTCCTCATCACCCGGATCTGGGATACACTCATTGATCCGGTGATGGGAGTGATCGCGGACCGCACCGAGTCGAGGTGGGGGAAATTCCGACCGTATCTCCTCTGGACCGCGTTGCCATTCGGCATCATCGGCGTGCTCACCTTCATCACTCCCGATTTTGGGCCTGCCGGGAAATTGATCTACGCCTATGTGACCTACTCGATGATGATGACGGTTTATACCGCGATCAACATTCCCTACTCGGCACTGATGGCGGTGATGTCTCCGGACTCGCAGGAGCGGACCAAACTGGCTTCATTCCGGTTCGTCGCCGCCTTTGCCGGAGGATTGATGGTGCAATACACCGCCAACGACATGGTGAAATACTTCGGCCGCGGAAACGAGGCGGTCGGTTGGCAGTGGACGATGACCGTCTATGCGGCGGTCGCGGTGGTTTTGTTTCTAATCAGTTTTGCCACCACGCGGGAGCGGGTGCTTCCGCCGAAAGCCCAGAAATCCAACCTCAAGGAGGATCTCGTCAACCTTTGTAAGAACGGTCCATGGGTCATTCTGTTCGGTGCCGGCATCTGCCTGATGACCTACGTCTCAATCCGGAACGGCACCATCATCTACTATTTCAAATACCTTGTTAACGACCGGGAGATTCATCTCTTTGGAAACGTCTGGCAGGTGAGTCATGGCAAGCTGGCCTCCATGTTCATGGTAGTCGGCTCCATCGCCAATATTGTCGGAGTCCTGTTCGCCCCCTTGGTTGCCAGATACGTTGGGAAAGTGAGGGGATACATCCTGATGATGGTTTTGGCCTCGGTCCTGACCGCCATCTACTGGATATTGGTTCCGGCCGATGTCATTTGGATGTTCGTCCTGCAGGTCCTCATCAGCTTGGTCATGGGACCCATGTCGCCCATCCTGTGGTCGATGTACACCGACGCCACCGACTATTCGGAGTGGAAATATGGCAGACGGGCGACGGGCTTGGTCATGTCCGCATCCACCATGGCGCAGAAATTCGGATGGACCATCGGGGGCGGGATCGCCGGGTGGCTGCTGGCGGCCTACGGGTTCAAGGCGAACATCACGCAGTCGGCGGCCGCCATTTCCGGCATCGCGATGATGATGAGCGTCTTCCCTGCCATTGGAGGAATTCTCGGTGCCTTTCTCATGTTCTTCTACCGACTCGATAACAAAACCATGAAGAAAATCGAAGAGGAACTGGAGCAGCGACGGCGGAGCCTGGATCTTTGAATTCCGGAAACCGCGGGTCACGAAAATTTTCCCGCCACAATCAGACTATGAATCGAATGCAGTTTGGACATTTTGATGATGATCATCACGAATACGTGATCACGCGTCCGGACACCCCGAAGTCATGGAGCAACTATCTGGGCAGTACGGAATTCGGCTCGATCATCACCAACAATGCGGGAGGCTATTGCTTCTACCGTTCCGGCGGCATGGGCCGATTCATCCGGATGCGTTTCAACTCGATCCCGATGGATCAGCCCGGCAGATATATCTATTTCCATGACCGGGACAGCAAGGACTACTGGTCAGCGTCCTGGCAACCCGTTGCGAAGCCGCTAGAGGAGTTCCAGACCGAGTGCCGGCATGGCACCGCCTATACCACGATCACCTCCAAATACCGGGGCATTGAATCCGAGGCCACCTTTTTCGTGCCGATCGGCAAGCACATGGAGCTCTGGCGGATCAAGGTGAAAAACACCGGATCCACCCGACGCAACCTGAGCGGCTTTACCTATCAGGAATACGCGTGCAGTTGGAACGCGATCGACGATTTGCTCAACATCCAGTATGTCCAATACATCGCCACTATGAAAATGGTGGATGGAATCATCGACCACGGCACCAATGTGAACGTCCCGGCGATGCCGGAAGACTTCAAGGAGAAGGACCAGAGCAGACACTCTTTCCAGGCGGTCGCAGGTGCGAAAGTCGTCGGCCATGACACCGATCGCGAGGCCTTTCTCGGCCCTTACCGGACCTATGCGAATCCGATCGCCGTGGAGCAGGGCAAATGCTCCGGATCCATGGGTTACGGGGACAATCCCTGCGGATCCCTGCAAATCGAATTGTCCTTGGAGCCGGGCGAGGAAACCGAATTCGTGGTGATCGTGGGAGTCGGCACTGCGGAAAAGGAAGGCCGGAAGGCGGTCGCGGATTTCTCTGATCCCGTCGTGGTGGAGAGGGAGCTGCAAATGGTCAAGGATCACTGGCGGAAACGGATCGAAGGATTCTCCGCCATCACCCCGGATGGGGAGTTGAACAGCACGATCAATACCTGGGGAATTTATAACAGCCTGATCACCTTCGCCTGGTCGCGTGCGGCCAGCCTTGTCTATTCCGGAGTGGATCGCGATGGCTTGGGCTATCGCGATACGGTCCAGGATTTTCTGGGAGTCATGCATTCCATCCAGGATGAGGCGAGGGATCGGCTCGAACTGATGATCACCGGCCAGGTGTCGACTGGAGGCGCGATGCCGGTGGTGCTGCCACTCTCCCATCATCCCGGTCAGGAAACCGCGCCGTCAGAGAACGAGTATCGTTCGGACGATGCCATGTGGCTGTTCAATGCGATTCCCGCCTACGTCAAGGAATCGGGTGATCTTGGTTTCTATCAAAAAGTGCTGCCCTATGCCGACAAGGGTGATGACACTGTGTTCGGGCACATGAAGCGCGCCATCGAGTTCAATCTCGATCGTTCCGGAGCGCACGGCTTGCCCTGTGGCCTGCACGCGGACTGGAACGATTGCCTGAGATTTGGTCACAACGGCGAGTCCGTATTCGTTGCGATGCAACTGAGATTGGCTCTTAGCGTTTACTCGGAAGTCGCGGAGTTGCTGAATGAAGCCGACGAAAGGCAGTGGAGCTTGGATTGTCTAGCTGAACTGGACGGGAATATCCAGAAGCACTGTTGGGATGGCGAGTGGTTCATGCGCGGTTACCGGTTTGATGGTTTGAAGTTCGGATCGAAGGAGGAGGCCGAGGGCAAAATATTCCTGAATCCGCAGGCTTGGGCTGTGATCAGCGGAGCATCCACCGGCGCACAAGCCGAGCTTTGCATGCGGAAAGTCCGGGAAAAACTTGCCACCGAATATGGAATCTTGATTTGTGATCCCCCCTATACCAACTCGGATCACCAAATTGTGAGAGCCCAGTTGATGAACCCCGGCCTCAAGGAGAACGGGGGGATCTTTGTCCACACCCAGGCCTGGGCCGTGATCGCTGAAGCCATTCTCGGCAACGGCGACCAAGCCTACAAGTACCTGCGGGCCTACCTGCCGGCGGCTTACAACTCGAGAGCCGGAATCCGCGAGATCGAGCCCTATGTGGTGAGTCAGTCGACGCATACGGCACACAGTCCCAAGCATGGAGCGTCCCGGTTGCCGTGGTTGAGCGGATCCGCCAGCTGGACTTACTATGCGATCAGCCAGTATGTGCTTGGCGTGCAGCCCGATTACCACGGAATCAGGATTGATCCGTGCGTCCCCTCGGAGTGGGAAGAGTTTACAGTGAATCGGACGTTCCGGGGAAGAAGCTTGCGAATCAAAGTGGAGAATCCCGGGGGAGCTCAGAAGGGTGTCAGAAAGATGGTTCTGAATGGTGCTGAAATTCCTGGCAATTTCATCCCCATATCCCTGCTCGAACTTCAAAACGAGATTCTTGTGGTGATGGGCAGCCTATCGAGTCCCGGGGTGAAATCCAACAGGGCCCAATCGGAGCCCGCCCTTGCCGGTAAATCCGCCTCCTGATACGAAAGCCATCGCTTTCACTTCCCTTCTGAAAGGTGACGGCATTTCAAGCGGTTTGACTGATTTAATGTTTTCTC
>JBEDKU010000064.1:0-5543 GCA_041172045.1 Verrucomicrobiota bacterium
GCCGTCGATCTTTACGCGTATCCCGGATCGGCTGACGGTCTCGCGAGTGTTGACGGATTCGTGGAGCGCTTTTGCGATGGGGCCGCGCAAACCGCGGCGAGCCATCTTCAAAATATTGCACGCGCCCGTCTTCCCCGGGACGGACTTCAGGAACATCCCGGCATCACCGTATTGATAGCGGATATTCCCCTCCTTGGTGACGAGGAGGGCGGCCATGAACACGTGATCGAGAAGGGTTTGTTCGGTCAATTCCCGCAGGGACGGCTTTTCAGCGGCGTGCGGCCCCCCGGCGACAGGCGCGGAAAACGAACCAAAGCGGCTGAAGCCATGGCGTCTCAGGGACGGGTCCCCCTCCTTCCTGCGGTAGATCTTCGCATTCCGGTCCACCGTCTCAAACAGCTCCTCGTGGTCGCCGATGGTTTCCGCCGAGCCCAGAAAAAGTATGCCTGAAGCAACCATTGAATGGTGGAACAGAGGAAAAAGCTTTTTTTGAAGCGCCGCATCCAGATAGATGAGGAGATTGCGGCAGACAATCAGGTCAAGCCTGGAGAACGGCGGATCCTTGACGAGATTTTGCACGGAAAATACCAAAAGGTCGCGGATGTCGCCGTTGATCTGATAGCTGGCCTTCCCGGGCACGACCGAAAAAAAGCGCGCCAGCCTCGCCGGTGAAACGTGGCTCGCAATCGTCTCGGGGTAGATCCCGGCGCGGGCCCTGGCGATCGACCTGCTGTCAAGATCCGTGGCGAAGATCTGCAGCTGCAAGTTCACCGCCAACTTCTCGACCACCTCAACCAGCAGAATCGCGATGGAATAGGCCTCCTCGCCCGTCGAGCATCCGGAAATCCAAACCCGGAATTTCTCACCCGGTGGATGAGTGCCCCGCAGCCGGACCAGCAATGCCTCATGAAGCGTTTGAAAGGCTTCCGGATCCCTGAAAAAGCAGGTGACACCGATCAAAAGCTGATGAAGCAGCGCATCCACCTCCAGCGGCTTCTGCTTCAAAAACGTGACGTATTCCTGAATGGATGGGATCTGGCACAAGCTCATCTGTCGGTGGATCGCTCGGAAATTGCCGCTCCGCTTGTAGCCGCGGAAATCATGCCCGGTGCGAAGTTGCAGCAGTCGCAGGAGCTCCATGAAGGCGGATTCCTGCTCAACCGCAAGCTCACGGCCGGGATCGCCGAAAGTGGCGGCTAGTAAGGACGGCATCTCCGACGGCGGCATCCCCCGCGCGGTCAGGCCTGCGGCAAGCGCGCTGCGCGGCATCTCGTCATACTCACTCGTCTCAGGGCTCTGAACCAAAACGATGCCGCCGCGGTCCTTGATTTCTCCGGCACCGATGATCCCGTCGGAGCCTGTCCCGGAAAGAATCACCGCTGCCCCCCTGACGCCCTGGTCCGTGGCCATCGAGCGGAAGAAGGAATCGATCAGCATGCAGGGGCCGGGGACCAAGGTGGGGAGGGTCAGGTGCAGACAGCCGCCAAGTAGGGTCATTTCCCACCCCGGAGGCAGGACGTAGACTCGGTTGGCCAGGACGGTCATTCCATCCTCCGCTTCCAGCACCGGCATCCGGGTCCATCGTTGGATCAACGCGGGAAGCAAGCTCGTGTGACCGGGGCCCAGGTGTTGCAGGAGAACGTAGGCCATTCCGGAATCACCGGCTTCCGCCATTCCCGAGAAGAACGTCTCAAACGCGGCGAGTCCGCCGGCTGACGCGCCGAGTCCCACCACCGGGAAGGGCAGTGCGGGCGCGTGCTTCCCGCCGTCGGTAGCAATGGAACTTGTTTCAGGCCGGACGTCATTGACTAACATATTTCAAATCCCATCAAACGATGAAGCCACCGCACAAAACGAGGAAGTGCCGGAAGATATTCTGCAAAATATGCAGCTAACGTGGCCGCAAAAGCCTAGGGGCGATTGACTGACAAGCAATGAAAAATTCAAGAACCGCGCTTGGCAATTGAATGGCAGGCTGCCTCAAGCAACCGGCGGGTGGCTTTAAACCAACCGCCATCGAGAAAACCATCCGAGTGGGACTCGTTTTCAGCGATGGCGAATGCTTCGGCGAGTTGGAGCATTCCCAATGTATGAGATGCCCCAAGCATCTGGTGTGCGATTTGCCGCACCTGGATCGGATCGTCACTTGCGGATGCCAGAGACATCGCATGAATCGCGCGTTCGCAATCTTTGGTGAACTCGGTGGCGACGGAGGTCAGGTCTTGGTTAAGAAATTTCTCAAGCGACATCAAGTGGTCCTGGTCTAAAACGGGTAGAGCGGACGGACGGTTGGTTGGCATGAGTCGAGGAAACGGGTGTATTTTTGAAGCTTCAAGCGTGGCTGGTCAACCATCCGATTCCATTGACAGCGGAACACTGAGGACTTCGGCCGGGAAATCAAGCGGATTCACCTGACCGAAGGTCATCCGGCGTGTTGCTTTTGGTTCAAAATAGGTATTTTTGCGGTAGCGGATGCAGGCGGATTTCAACGCAAAATAGCAGGGAATCGCGGTCAAGCCGACGGAAGCTCGAATGATCGGGCACCCAGATGGTTTGTTACAGGCGGAACCACACCGTGATGATTGGGTGGTTTTGACAGCGGATTTCCATCCGGAGGATCGGGGCGGTGCCTGCCATCATCAAATTGTTGGCCGCAAGGATGGGGGTGACGCTCGACCCGGATTGGATCAACGGCGTGCTGGGTGAACTGGCCACCCTCAGTTGTTCCCGCGGCTATTGGATGAGGGGTTCAAATCGTCTCCGGAAGTCGAACCGGGGGGGGGAGTGGATGGGAAATCCCCGGGAATGCAAATTGTGCACTTCGCGTGAATATTTTTCATGATTTAGTCTCGCGGGGGCTTCGAACCTAGATAAACATTTGGGCGTCAGCCGGCGGTGTTGTTAAGTCACCACAGCGTGGTTGTGTTTCTTTCGCAGGAATTTCAAATTGTTAAACAACTTTTTAGGTCAGCTAAATCAATCATCTTCTCGATAAACAAGAAGGGTGCCTGTAAGGGGGTGCTGCTAATTGGTGCCGCGGTAGTTGGAGTCTTTCAACTACCGCGGGATCTAAGTCGGTTTCCAGTAGAGGTGGGTGTGGGTTTGGTTGACATAGGGAGGAATAGTTCAACAGCGAGGGTTCTGGATATAATTTTAGTAGCAATACAGACAATGATTTCCGGCCTGTGGTGTCCACGGGGATGCGCGGGTCGGTTTGGGCCTTTGGCCGAAACAAAAAAACAGTGGGGTGGCCGAAGCCCGGGGGGGTACGTCGGCCGCCTCACTGTATTTTGATCATGGTTTCCCGGTTTGAGAATTGTTTGGCGCTTGTTACGCTTGTCGCAAGACCGGCAGGGTCCCTGCTGCGGACCATTTATAGGGTCACGGTGGGTAGGTAAATTGTCATCATGCATCATTCCATTTCAGAGGTATTCGTCAGGATGAACTCTTTCATGAAGGGGGAGATCCAGTCGTTGACTTGCAGGTCCAACCACCTTTCCGGCCTGGTGTTGGTTGGGCTTTGTCTGCGTCACAAGCTTCCACTTTCGGAGTTGAATGCCGTCTTTCCTGATTTCAACCTGTCTTGGATCGAAAGTCAGCTGTCACAAGTCATGGAGGATCCGGCCATCAGTCGATGGTACTTCGAAAATATTGATCGTTTTGACAAAGCTTTCGTGGGGATTCTAACTTTTGATTCAAGCCATCCTACATCGATTCTTTCGGGGGATCCTGCTTTCCTCTCCACGATGTCAAATGACGGTAGGTTGGCAGTTCCCGCCATGCCGGTCGCCCGTCGTCCGATAATTGACTGGTTGCGTGAAAAGGGCCACCGCGGCGCTGCGGCCGGCTTGGATTCCATACCCGCTAGCGCACACCCATAAGCGGTCTGTTTTCAGATGCGGTTGCTGTTGAGTCGATTTGCCTGGATGTTTGTCGGCGTTGGACATTTCAAGCGGGAATCGCGGAACGGTGTGGAATCAATTCGCCAATCGCCCGGATGATCGCGGAGAAGGCGTGTCGAACGGGGGCGTTTTGGTCCATGGGTCATGCAATATCTGCCGTAGCCGCCGCTGGTGCTGTCTGCGGGTTGATGCGGAATCCCGAGTCCTGCTACAGAAGCCTGGCGTTTGCTCTATTCTGATGTTTCATCCACCACCAGGGTGAGCGGCGGATAGCGGGGGAGTGGCGCGGCCGAGGGTTTCGGAGGGGTGGAATTGGTTGGAAATGTGGCCGCCCGCGGACCGGTGGTTTTTCCATACCGCTCCAGGATTTTCAGGATTTCCGAGACGCTTGATGAAAGGTGGTTCACCGGTTTGATGGATTTTTCCCCGTCGGATGGAGGGTTCTGGCTGGTCATCCGGCTTGGCCTTTTTTTAGGTTGCATTGGAGTGAGACTGAATAAGCGGCCCGCAGCTTGCTAGGTGATTAGGTGGGTTTTTAATGCAAATAATGCGTTTGTTTTTCGGGATAATGCCGGTATTCCGACAGGTTTTTGTCAATGCCTGCAACCCGCCCGGCCAAGGCGCGGCAGTGGTCTGGGGGCGGCCCCCGCCGGATCGCCGCCAGGACCGGCGGACCGATCATTCCGGAGCCTGGGTTCCCGCAGCGCGGGGCAGTGCGGGTTCGTGCCGTGCAATTGCTGCATTAGACGACGAGGGAATCGGGGATCGTCACTTGACGTCCGGGTCCCGTGGTTCTTTCTGGCGCGGATGTCTCACGCCACACTGGAAACCCACCGCGATTCGGTGTTGCTCCAGGCGGATCGAATCACCGGGTCGGGGGCCTTTGGGGCCTCGGGGCGCTTGATCCGGCTGTTCAGGCACACGCTGGGCGAGTCGTTGGCCGGGCGTGGCGCGCTCATCAACCAGTTCTCGATCGCGTTTGATGTCTTCCACCTGAAGGCAAATTTCGACCCCGCCTTGAACGCCACCGTGCGGGTGCATGCCACCAAGTTGCGACGGGCCCTGCATTCCTACTACGCCGGCGACGGGGCGGGGGACTTGGTGATGATCGAAATGCTGCCGGGCTCCTACGCGCTGGCGTTTTCGGTCAAGTCCGCTCCGCCCCGCGAGTCGTTGGGGGCTAATGGGTGCCGGCCGGTGGTCGCGTTGGTTGAGTTCCAGGGCATCGGGCTGGAGGCGCCGTGGACGCGTTTCCCGTTGCTGTTTGCCGAGGAATTGAGCGTGTTGCTCTCCAAGGTTACGGTCTTGCGGGTCATGGGCCCTTTGTCCCGGCGGCTCTTGTTGGACGAGGGCGTGGAAGTCGCCGCGCTCTCGGCCCGGCATCCGGCGGATTTCATCATCGACGGTAGCGTGCAGATGCATGACGGCGGGCTGGTGCTGCGGGTGCGTCTGTTGGAGGGCGCTCACGGCTGCCAGGTCTGGTCCCGGAAATACAGTTGCGGCCATGCCCACAGCGATCTCGCGGGAATCGAAACCGATCTGATGGAGCGCCTGGCGTTCGAAGTCGGCGCGGACTTCGGGGTGATGGACGCCCACCTCACCGCCTTGGCCAGGGTCAAGGCGGTCAATCAACTGACCGTC
>JBEDKU010000065.1:0-2939 GCA_041172045.1 Verrucomicrobiota bacterium
GATCACGATGAAGACCCCTACGACATTTCCAAAGGATTCTTCTGGGCGCACATCGGCTGGCTGCTTTTCAAGCTCAACCCCGAGCCGCCGATGGACAATGTCGCCGACCTGCGGAAGGACAAGCTCGTCATGTGGCAGCACAACTACGTGCATTGGATCGGTCTGGTCGTTGGTCTGGTCATTCCGACGGCGCTTGGCTACGGCTGGAATTTCGCGATGGGCATGGATCCTTGGACTGGCGCGCTCGGTGGCTTCCTCATCGCAGGAATCGCCCGTATCGTCGTCGCGCAACACTGCACGTTCTTCATCAACTCGCTCTGCCACACCGTCGGCCGCCAGCCATACTCCACCAGCCACAGTGCTCGTGACAGCGCGATCATGGCATTCCTCACTTTCGGCGAGGGCTACCACAACTATCACCACGAGTTCCAGCATGACTACCGCAACGGCGTGAAGCCATGGCAGTGGGACCCGAGCAAGTGGACGATCTGGACGCTTTCCAAGCTCGGTTT
The DNA here is from genome assembly GCA_041172045.1 of Verrucomicrobiota bacterium. Classification (GTDB taxonomy): domain Bacteria; phylum Verrucomicrobiota; class Verrucomicrobiia; order Verrucomicrobiales; family Akkermansiaceae; genus Luteolibacter. The sequence continues at coordinate 513 of JBEDKU010000065.1, forward strand.
GGTCGATGGTCTGCGCCGCGTGCCGGACGGTCGCATCCTCCTTGCTGAAATGGGCGAGGCCCGGCGCAAGGCGCAGAAGCAGCTCGCCGAAATGCGCGAGCACCCGGCCCATAGTCCGGCCCACCGGGCTGCGGACGCGCTCCATGAAATCGTGGAAAAACTTTCCGCCAACTATCATGAGCTCGAAAAAGCCGTCGCCGACCGCGTCCAGCTTTCCCGCGAGGCCATGAACGGCTGGCAGGATGAAACCCGCAGCCTGATGCGGGAGCTCCGCCGCGCCACCGCTTCGGTTTCCGCCTGATACTATCCGCTCTTCACGAACGCCCCGCAGCCGAAAGGTTGCGGGGCGTTTTTGTGTGATCAGGGACCGCGTGTCTCCAGACTCGCCACGAAATGGGAAGCCAATGCGGAAGAGCCATCCGGTGGTCTTACGTTTGCTTCGAATTCTCGTGCGCGTCCGGAGCCACACAGTCCGGAGAAGCTGGCAGCAATTATTCCGTTGGAGTCGGCTTTGCCTCGGCGAGCAGCGCCTCGGCGGTTAGCTCCGCGAACGAACCTGGTGCGCCGGCATAGTGGATCTTCCGCTCGCCATCGAGCACGAAGACGATGGGCCAGAGGCCGATGCGGTATTCCTGGGCGAGTTTGTTTTCCGGATCGGAGAAATTAGGCCAGGTGACGGTGTCATTGGCCTGCAGGGCGCGGAGTTTCGCCTCGGGGTCGTTGTTCACGCCGAGCACGACGAGCGGGCGGCCGCGGAATTTGGTCACGAGGTTGTTGGTGATTTCAATGACACGCCTGGCATCCTGCATGTTGCTGTTCCAGAAAAGCAGGACGACGACCTTGCCCTTGTGCGCCTCGAGGGAAAGCGGGCGGTTGGCGGAATCGACGCCGACGAGGTCCGGCGCGTTGCGTCCCTTGGTGAGGAAGCGGATGACGTGGAGTTCGTCCTCGGCGATCTTGGCGACGGTGTTGCCGTCAAGATCGACATCGGAACTCTGAATAATGGCCTTGCGGAGGTAGGTGAGGCGCTTGCGCATGATTTCGCCGTCGTCGCCGAGGGTTTTGAGCTGGAGTGCGGCCCCGAGTGCGGCGACGCCCTGGGTCTTCGGGTCCGGGTGGCTGGTTTGGATTTTTTCCAGCACGGCGAGCGAACGCGGATTCGGGCTGGCGGCGAGGGCGGCGCACATGGGGATGAGCTTCGGGCTGTTGAGATGGTGGGTTTCCACCGCCTTACGGATGGCTTCATTTTCCTTCACAAAGGCAGGCGCGCTGGCGCCGTTCGCATCGGTAGTGAAGAGGGTGGCGGTGGTGCGCAGGAACCAGACGGCGGGGTCGAGCGTCCATTCCTGATCGAGGGATGAGCCGATAGCGTCCCACATTTGTGTGGCGGCCGGGGTAGCGTCGGGGCGGGTTTCCCAGACTTTGGCGCGGTCCTCCGGAGTGCTGGCGATGCGCATTTCCAGCGACCATTTCTCCATTGCGAGCTGGTAGGATTTCTTGATGGCCTGGGCCTCGGTCGGGGATGCGTGGGCGGTTGAGAAAACCAGCAGAAATAGCAGGGGAACGAGGCGGCTCAGGTGGTTCATAGGCGATAGGGTAAACGGCGGGAACCGGAAGTGGAAACCCGAAAAGTCGGACTCAGCCGATGAACGCGGCGGCGGACTCCCGCGCGCGCTGGTCTGCCGCCACCACGGATTCCAAGGTGGCGGACGGCATCACTTCGTGGCGATCCATCACCGCGGTGACGCAGTGCCAGATGCCCGGGAAAGAAATTTTGCCGGCGCGGAAGGCATCTACGGCGACCTCGTTGGCGGCATTGTAAACGGCGGGCAACGTGCCTCCGGCGAGCCCCGCGCGGCGGGCGAGATCCAGCGCTGGGAAATCCACGGTGCGTGGTGCCTCAAACTCCAGTTTCGCCAGCGCCGGGAAATCCAACGGGCGCAGGCCGCCTTTCACGCGGCGTGGCCAGGTGAGCGCGTATTGGATCGGGAAACACATGTCCGTGCGGCTGAGCTGGGCGAGCACCGAGCCGTCGGTGAACTCGACCATCGAGTGAATGATGCTCTGCGGGTGGACGACCACGTCGATGCGCTCCATGCCAATGCCGAAGAGCCAGCGGGCTTCGATCATTTCGAGGCCTTTATTGAATAGCGTGGCGGAGTCGATGGTGATCTTCGGCCCCATTTCCCAAGTCGGATGTTTCAGCGCCTGCTCCAGGGTGACATGGCGGATTTGATCGGACGGCAGCGTGCGGAAGGGGCCACCTGAAGCAGTTAGGACCAGGCGCGCAACCTCCGCTTCGCCGCCGCGGTGGCCGTCGAGGCATTGGAAAATGGCGTTGTGCTCGCTATCGACGGGGAGGAGTTTGACGCCGCGCCTGGTGGCGGCGGCAGTGATGATTTCGCCGGCCATGACGAGGATTTCCTT
>JBEDKU010000066.1:0-3556 GCA_041172045.1 Verrucomicrobiota bacterium
CAATAATTATCCTCACCGACTGGCCGGCAGCATCGAAACGAAACGCATGATAAACCGTGTCGTCCTCTCGAATGAAATGGGCGAGCGTCATGTCGCTGTGACGAATGGCGATTTCCCTGAAACGCCCGTCACCGGTTTCCTCACTGGCCCAGTGGAGCCGCGGCAGGTTCATCATGCAGTCGATGATGGCGAGGCCGGCATAATCGGTGTCCGACTCGTCCATGCGACCCCAGGCCCGGATGTAGCCGCCCTCGGAAACGAAGCGGTCCGCCTGCACTTGCGCGGCCTTGATCCCGAGCTCGCGCTGCCCGGGGTCGCCGGTGAGTTTGTGAAATGCCACAGAGTAGAGCGAATAGAGAAACCCCAGATCATGCATCGTGTCCGCCGCATGTCCGCCGACCTTTGACTGATAGAGAGGCTCAAGCCGACCCACTTGGCGGATGAAATGCTCGTCCTCGGTTTCGTTCCAAGCGATGAGCGCCATGCCGGTGAAGAATGAAGTGCTCCAGTTGCCGATTTCCATGATGCCCTCCTTCCAGTTGGAATACTCGCCCTTCGGATCGAAAGACCAGGTTGTCGGCTGTCCGACCAAGTCCGCGATGTTGCGGCGGGTTTTTACGATGAGGGTCTCGTAGGCGGCTCCCCGTTAGGAAGACAGCTTGCGGGAAAGCGAGGGGCGGGTGATGCCCATGGTGCGCGCGGAGTTATAGGAAATCGGAAACCGCTGCGGGCGGATGAGTGTCACCCTACCGTCGTGAACAGGGCCCGGAAGGTCGGCATGAAGTTTCCGTGTACAGCAACCGTCGCCCCCGGAAATCAGTAATCGTTGAACTCAATCGCCTGCTCCCACCGCGACGGAAGCGCGCAGGGTGACGCCGGGTCTTCGGACGGCGAGTCCAGCGGAGCTGTGGTGGCATTGCTCCCCTCCCCCCGGGGGAGCGGGTAGTTTTTGGCAGGCGAGCAAGGTGTCGTCGATGAACCGCTCAAAATCCCGCCCGTGCCGGACGGCGTGATCCCGCTATTTTCCGGCGGTCCAACTTGAACCTTGGCAGATCGTCCGATTCCCATGACCCTCCGCGCAATGGCCACGCGGAATTTCCCCAGTCTCACACGCCTTCTCGATGAAATCGGAACGGTCGATCAGGTCGGCATCGACGAGCGGGTGGCCAAATACGCTACCCGCAGCATCAAAAAGAACGCCAAGGTCTTCGGCTTGAAACTCGCCACCACAATGGTCGATCTGACCACGCTCGAGGGCAAGGACACTCCGGGCAAAGTCGCCTCACTCTGCCAGAAAGCACTCCACCCGCATGACGACACGGACATCCCCGCGACCGCCGCCGTCTGCGTCTATCCGGCGATGGTCAGGCACGCCGCGAAATGGGTGAAAGGCACTTCCGTGAAAATCGCGTCGGTCGCCACCGCCTTCCCGTCCGGCCAGGCTCCTCTCAAAACCCGCCTCGCCGAAGTCCGCGCCGCCGTCGCCGACGGAGCGGACGAGATCGACATGGTCATCAACCGCGGCGCCTTCCTCGCCGGCGAACTTCAACTCGTGCAGGATGAAATCGCCGCCGTGATCGAAGCCTGCGGCGACTCCACACTCAAGGTGATTCTGGAGACCAGCGAGCTCGAAACCTACGACAACATCCGCGCCGCCTCCTTTCTCGCCATGCGGGTCCTGCGGCCCGGCGATTTCATCAAGACCTCTACCGGAAAAACCAATCTCAACGCCACACTCGGCAACAACCAGGTCATGCTCGAAGCCATTCGCGACCACTTCTTCGAGACCGGCGTGCCAATCGCGATGAAACCCGCCGGTGGAATCCGCACCGCGAAGCAGGCGCTGCATTTCCTCGTCGCCGTCAAGGAAACCCTCGGCGACGCGTGGCTGACCAACACCCGCTACCGCTTTGGCGCGTCCGCCCTGCTCAACGACCTCGTCCGCCAACTCGTGAAGGAAAAAACCGGGGCCTATCAGGCACCCTACACCTTCAGCGAATCCTCCTCAGCTTATTGAAATAGGTCCTAAAGGACCGATACGACCTATACTTCTCATGCCTGCCAAGAAATCTCCACGCCCCGCCGCCCGCGAACTTCTCTTCGGCGATCTCTGGGAATACGATCCCGCCCCGGAGTCCGCGCCTGCTTTCATCGACGCGCGCTACGGCCTCTTCATCAACGGCAAGTTCGTCGCGCCCAAGACCAAGAAGTATTTCGACTCCATCAGTCCGCGCAACGAAGAGAAGCTTTCGGAAATCGCTCTGGCCGGTGCCGCCGATGTGGACGCCGCCTATCAGGCAGCCGCCACCGCGTTCGTTTCCTGGAGCAAGCTGCCCGGTAGCGAGCGGGCGAAATACCTGTTCCGCATCGCCCGCCTGTTGCAGGACCGCGCCCGCGAGTTTGCTGTCGCGGAAACGCTCGACGGCGGCAAGCCGATCAAGGAGTCCCGTGATTTCGACGTGCCGATGGCCGCGGCGCATTTTTTCTATCATGCCGGCTGGGCTGACAAGCTCGGCTACGTCACGCCGGGCCGCACGCTTGCTCCGTTAGGCGTCATCGGTCAGGTCATTCCGTGGAATTTCCCGCTGCTGATGCTCGCGTGGAAAATCGCCCCCGCGCTTGCCACCGGCAACACGGTGGTCCTCAAGCCTGCGGAAACCACCTCCATCACCGCGCTTAAGTTTGCCAGCATTCTTCAGGATGCCGGACTGCCTCCCGGAGTCGTCAACTTCGTCACCGGCGCGGGAGAAACGGGCGCCGCCGTCGTCAACCATCCGCTCGCCGCGAAGATCGCCTTCACCGGTTCCACCAACGTCGGCAAGGCCATCCAGCGCGCCCTCGCCGGCACCGGCAAGCGCCTGACCCTCGAACTCGGCGGCAAAGCGGCGAACATCGTCTTCGAAGACGCGCCACTCGACCAAGCCGTCGAAGGCATCATCAACGGCATCTTCTTCAACCAGGGCCACGTTTGCTGCGCCGGATCCCGTTTGTTAGTCCAGGAATCCATTGCCGACAAAGTCCTCGCCAAACTCAAGGTCCGCCTCAAATCCCTGCGCACCGGCGACCCGCTCGACAAGAACACCGACGTTGGCGCGATCAATTCGAAGGCCCAGCTCGACCGTATCACCGAACTCGTCGCCTCCGGCATCGCCGACGGCGCGGAAATCCACCAGCCCGCCTGCTCCCTGCCGAAAAAAGGCTTCTATTTCCCGCCCACCCTGTTTTCCAACGTCTCCCAAAGCCACCGCGTCGCCCGCGAGGAAATCTTCGGTCCAGTGCTGTCCATCCTCACCTTCCGCACACCGGAGGAAGCCGTGGAGAAAGCGAACAACACCCACTACGGCCTCAGCGCCGGCGTCTGGACCGACAAGGGCTCGCGCATCCTGAAAATGTCCACCGAACTCAAAGCGGGCGTCGTCTGGGCGAACTCCTTCAACAAATTCGACCCCGCCTCCCCCTTCGGCGGCTATAAGGAATCCGGCTTCGGCCGCGAGGGAGGGAAACAAGGACTGCTGGATTACGCGCAGTTGATTTGAATCACCGAGTGACACAAGCA
>JBEDKU010000067.1:0-7513 GCA_041172045.1 Verrucomicrobiota bacterium
ACCCTGAGCAATGCCCCCGATCCGCTCAATGCCAACCCCGGCAACGACGCCTCCACCGTCACCATCGCCAGCAGCGGCGCGACCTTGAATCTCACTTACACCGGCACCGACAAGGTGGACAAATTGTTCATCGGTGCCACCCAGCTCGCCGCAGGCGTTTACGGGCCATCCGCAACCAGCATCCCGCAAATCACCGGCACCGGCACCATCACCGTCGCTTCCGGTCCTGCCGGCGGCTTCTCCTCGTGGATTACAGGCACCTTCGCCAATGGCAGCGTCGCCATCAACAAGCGAGCAGCCAATGACGACCCGGACAACGACGGCGTCAGCAATCTGGTGGAATATGCCATTCTCGGCCAAGACCCCACCGTTTCCAACACCGCCATCGGCACCTTCAGCGGCAGCACCAAGACGCTCAGCTTCAGCAAGCGCCTGGACGCTAGCGGCATCACCTACGCCATTGAGGAGTCCACGGACCTCGGCATCGCCGATGCCTGGGCATCGGTGACTCCGACCGTGAACACCGCCAGCACGATCTCCTACACCCTGCCCGGCGGCCCGGCCAAAGACTTCCAACGGCTCAAGGTGACTCAGCCTTGATGCCTCGTCGTCGGCGATCCCCGGTTTGAATTCATCCTTTCCGCTGCCGCGCCCTCAACGCTGCAGCGGCAAGGAGTGGCAGGATATTTGTCACTCCGGAGGGTTCCCCAATAAAATCTGACAGAATGAAAATGAAAAACAGCACACGCACCAGTGGTTTCAGTCTCGTCGAACTGTTGGTGGTCATCCTGATCATCGTGGTCATTGCCGCGATCGCATTTCCGATGGCTCGGGGGATGATGTCGAAAGCCAAGATCGCCAACGCGACGAATTGTTTCCGGGGAAATGGGGTGGCGATTCACCAGTTTGCCGCGGACAACAATCAAAGATTTCCGGGTCCGCTCATTTGGATCCAGACAGCCCACACGAAGGGGACTTTGTTTTCCTATTTGGCGCCATATTTGGGCACGGAAAAGCTGCCAACCACCGACAAGGAAATTTTCACGACGGCGGCCTACGCCTCCTTCTTCCCGGAGTATTTGAGGAAGGAAGCGGCAGGCAACCTGAGTTACGGCTACTTCGCCGCGACTTCAGTCCCTTATCTTGCCCGGGGCGACGGTAATCTCCAGTCGATCTGGGGATATGGACCCAACAAGGACGCCAGCGGCAGCCCTGAACGGCCGAAGACGCTTTCCGAGCTGCTTTCGATCTCGCGATTGGTGGGAAAGCGTGGATCTTTCGACCCTGAAAGCCAGTTGGCGCTTCTGAAGACGCTCTCCACGGACGAGTTGAAAACCTCGATCCAGTCCGACCATCTCAAGGGCAAGGTGCTTTATCTCTATCTGGACGGTCATACCGAATTGAAACCCGCGCTCGCCTCGAACAAACGGTCCGCCGGGGACTTTTGATTCTTCCCGATGAAGATATCATTGATACTGCCCGCGGCCATGCTACTCGCACCCATCGTGCGGGCGGAGCTAGTGACGATTGACAATATCACCAATTACACTGCCGCCGCCACTCCTGCGGGAAGCGTGGTGATCACCGGGGATTCGGATGTCAGCAATAACGGAGTGTTGCTGGAGGCGCTGAATTTCGGCAGCGTGGCGGGCGGCCTTACTTGGGTGAACGGAGTGCCATTCAAGAACATCGTTGCCGGTGCGGACGGGGTGATTCAAGGCGTGTTCATCGGCGTGCAGGGAGCGAACCAGGTTCCTGTCCCGGGATTGGGTTCCGCTGCCGCGCCCTTTGCGAGTCTCTCCGCGGAATATCAAGCGCTGCTTCAGGAAGGCACGCGCCGCGACAGTGGTTATATCAATTATCTGACGTTCGAGCATCTGATTCCCGGCGAAAAGTATGAAATCCAGTTCTGGTTGAATGACTCGAGCTACAGCGGCAATTATGCGGGAAGCACTTTTTCCCTTTCTGCGGGGGAGGGTGACGGACTTCGTTATTTGCAGAACGGCTCCTATGTCACCCCCACGGGGGACATGAAGCTTTCCAAGAACAACTCAGGTGCGCCCGGGGGCCTTGGCTCGTGTTTCCTGGGGACCTTTACGGCTGCGGGAAACCTGCCGAACGGTGGGAATCTCACCATCCTTTTGAAGCCGGGAAGCCTGATCAATGCCGCCCAGCTCCGCCGCATTCCCTCTGGCGAGGTGCCGGCGCAAGGGGCGCATCCGCGCTTGCTGGTGAAACGGGAAATGTATGACGCGCTGCGGGCCAAGGTCGGCATAGTTCCTTTTTCCACGATCTACAGTCACAGCCAAGGCAATCCGCTGGAGCCGAACTGGAACCGCCGGCTCAGCCCGGGTGCCTGGGGCATCCAGTCGCAAAGCCTCAGTTGCGCCACACTCTTGTATATCCTCGATGCGGCGGCCGTCCATGCGACACCCGCGCAGTATCGCAAGGCGATTCTCGATCAGATCGATTCATTTCACGGCAACGATCTTTCAATGCTGGATGCCGACAGTTGGTCAACGACCGTGCCTCTGGGCAATCCGCTGTTCAACATGATTCTTGCGCTGGATGTGATTCACGACGACCTGACGCCTGCCGAACTCACCAAAGCGGAAAACCAAGTCAGCGAAGCGATGGAGTGGTATCGCCATCTGAATCAGCACTGGGGGCAGAACAAATACGGACTCCTCGCGTCCTGGGAGCTTTACAAGGGCAACAATCCCACGGCGATCACGAATGCGGTGGATCGTTATGTCTCGGGTTGGCTTGATGACGATATGAAGCCGGATGGTTCCTACGATCAATCCCCGGGCTATCTGTTTGCGCGGACGGGATCAGGACGCAATGCCAAGCACTGGACGATGGATGTCCTGCAATTCACAGGACAATACCCCTGGTATTCTGAGCCCCGGATGCAGGGCTTGATGGCTTCTCTCAGCAGCTTCACCTTCACCCCGTTCGGGTCCACCCAGTTGTTCGGCGACTCGGTAAACACCGGGAGGGAGGATCCGACTCAGGGGACGATGCTCTCCAAGATGGGACTCTACAACAGTCTGGCAGGAAGCCATGGCAAGTGGTTGTTGCGCGGCAGCAACGGAGCCACCCTCGTCAGCACCTACGGTTCGGCGTTCATGCTCTATGCGACGCTGCCGGACAACTACGCCAGCATTGTTCCCAAAATGCCTGTTTCCGCGCTGATGACCGATCGTGGGGCGGCTTTGTGGGACCGCACCGATTCCAGGGAAGCGCTGATGGGCACGCTCATGTCCCGCAGCGACAGCGGTGCCGCTCTGGGTGCCAACCGCGGGCACAATCACTACGACACCAACAGCGTTCACATCGTTGGCTATGGCCAGCACTTGCTCTTCAATTCCGGCGCTTCCTATCAACCCCGCTATCCCGGGTGGGCGCCGGACGGCAGTCAGTGGGACCGGGCGTGGTTGCAAAACAGCGTGCTGATCGGCCCATCCAGGGACCATGTGAATTACGAGGGCGGCGGCCTGACCGACGGCCTCGTCGGCGGCAGCATGGAATTCGGGCGGACCGATTCGGGCCGCGCGATCGCCGCGGGCAGGCATTGCCGGAACTTGTTGTTCATCCATCCGGTGGCGGGCAAGGCGAACGGCTATTTCGCTTTGCTCGACGAGGTGCGTCCCGACAACCCCGCCGATCCGATCACGATCAACCTGCATCCCAATACCCTGACCGGACTGACCGCCGTCACGGCCAACCAGGAATACCTCGCCCCGATCAATGCCTATCAGGATGGGGCGGGCGGATCGGAACAGGTGACGGTTTTCTACGGATGCGCGCCGGAGGTGGTGAATACGCCCGTAGGTTATCATGGGGCTGATACCGCGCCGGTGAAGGCCCTTGCGCTCAACTATCTGGAGGCGGTTTACGGCGCGGGCAGCGACGGTTGGCTGCGAACATCGACGCTGCTCTTTCCGGCAGACGCCACCCACGCCAAGGCCGCGATGACCCGCACTAGCGGGAGCGGATTCACTGGAGTAAACGTCGCCCATGGCGGTGGGGTGAATGACTTCATTTTGCAAAGCGATGGAGGATCGTCACTAACGCACGGCTCGCTTGCCTGGCGGGGCAAGGCTGTTTCCTATCGCGACGACAATGGAGCGGTGAGCAGCTACATGATCATCCATGGTCGGGAATTCAACAATGGGTCTGTCTCGCGCGGCGGATTTGTTTCAGCTGCCGATATCAATGTTCAGATGGATGGCAATTCCGGCCGGATCGAATGCGATCATCACACGGCGGTGACTTTCTATTCTCCCGGAGCGCTCGGGGTTCAAATCGAAGGCGTCGCACAGCCAGTGACTCAACTTGGGGATGGAGGCTTGCTGGTGATGGTGGAGGCCGGCCGTCATACGCTCAACCTGACCTCCGTGGATCTTTATGCGACCGTCATATGGGATACGGGTCTGGCCGGTGGCGTTCAGGGCGGCGGTGGGACCTGGGATACTTCCACGAGCAACTGGACCCTGGACGCCGGGTCGAGCAACACACTCTGGGATAACACCAGCCTGGCAGGCGCGCTCTTCAGTGGCACCAGCGGCACCGTCACCATCAGCCAGACCCCTGCGGGCACGGTGACCAACGCAATCAAATTCGATGTGAGCGGCTACACCATCGCCGGCGCGGCGGCCAGCGGCACGCTGACGCTCTCCGGCGTCCATGCCGGATTCAATGTCGTGACCGGCACCGCGATGATTAGCGCGCCTCTATCAGTAACGTCCGGCTTCATTAAAAGCGGAACCGGCACCCTGATCCTCTCGAATCCAGGCAACACCATCTCGGGGCCGGTCGATCTCAATGCCGGGACGCTGTGGGCGCAAAATGCCATCGCCCAATCGGGGGGCGCATTCACCGTGCTTGCCGCAGCCGCCCTGAATTTGAATGACGGCGCGACCTTGCGGCTCTCTCAAAGTGCCACCGGCGGCTTTGGTCGCGGTTTCAGCGTGGCCAGCGCGCTAACTGTTTCGGGAACGGCAAACCTCGACCTGAGGCCGGTCACGAGCACGGGCAATTCGGCGTCCAAATACACATTTTCCTCGCTGACGCTCAATCCCGGCAGCTTGCTGAATGTGTCTGATAGTTTGAACTGGAGTAGCCGACTCGGTGCCGTCACCACCACGCTCAATGGCAGCGCCACGCTCCGCGATCAGGCGGGGACGAGCGGTTCCAACGGCGGGCGGATCGACCTGGGGGCGGTCACCGTGGGCAACGAGGTTGCGACTGGCTCCACCACGACGTTGATAGTGGATGGCGGCAGCACCAGTGGACTGATCACAGGTGTGATCAGCAACAACGCGGGCGATCTCACCAAGGTGCTTGCGCTGACCAAGAGCGGGACGGGAACGCTCACGCTGTCAGGATCCAACACCTTCACCGGCACCACGACTCTGGACGGTGGTTCGTTGATATTAACCCACGCGAACGCCCTGCAGAACAGCACGCTGGACCATTATGGCTCGGGCATGCTCGGTTTCGGCAGCACCGCCACCACCTACACATTGGGCGGCCTTTCCGGCAATCGCGACATTGGCTTGATGAACAATGCCGCCATTCCCGCGGCAATCACGTTGAAAGTGGGTAACAATCACTCCACGACGACCTATGCGGGCGTTCTCAGCGGCGGCGGCAGTCTCACTCATATCGGGACCGGCACCTTGACGCTCTCAGGAGCTAACAGCTACAGCGGTGGCACCACGGTCAGTTCTGGCAACCTGCTCATCGCCCACGCCTCGGGAGCCGGCAGTGGCAACGTATCGGTTTCGGCAGGCGCGGGTTTTGGTGGCATCGGGTCGGTTTCCGGCACCATGACTTACGCGGCGGGTTCGAAAATCCCCTGGACGATCACCGACTGGTCCTCCGGTCCCACCCTTGCGGCGGGAAATGTCCAAATCTCTGGCACGGAGGCAAATCCGGTGACGGTGGTCATCCACGGAAATTCCGTCGCGGGCTTCACGGAGACGAACCGGACATTCACCCTTCTCTCGGCCGCAAGCCTGACAGCGACCCACGTCGTATTGGATGCCAGCGGCTTCACCGCCAGCTCCGGATCGTGGTCGCTGCAACAGACTGGCAACCGTCTGGATTTGATCTACACGGCGGCACCCGCCTTTACCGAAAGCGAGTTTAAACCGGCGATCAGCCTAGTGGGTGACGATGTCCGGCTGACGGTCGGAACTTCGGTGGTGGGTCATACCTATCAACTGCAGCGCTCGGACTCGTTGGCTGCCGCAAGTTGGATGGACATCGGCTCTCCGCAAGCAGGCAACGGTGAAATTCTGATCCTGCAGGATAGCGGCGGTAACGTAGAGGCCCCTCGCCGATTCTATCGAATTCTCATTCAATATTGATCACACGCTATGAATCACTCCCACAGGACCTTGGCGCGCTGTATGCCAGCCGGTCTTTACGCCCTCGTCGCCCTGATTGTCGGATCGAGCGTATCCATGCGGGCGGGGACTGCGGAATTCAAGGGCTGCCATGCCCGTTGGGGCGAGAATGAACTGGTGATCGGCAACAGCCTGATTGAGCGCAAGTGGAAGATCGATCAGGGGCTGCTGACTTCCATCTCCTTCCGAGACCTTGCCACCGACAGCGAATGGCTTCGGCAACCAGGACGACAACCGGCTCCCTATCCGGGCGGCGAGGTGGCGGCGGAAGCGCGAACCGTCAGCTTTACCACCCGCTCCGGAAAATCCAGCCCGGTCGAGGAGGAGTCGCTCATCGTGGAAATGGCCGCGCGCGGAAAAGCCGCTTCGTTTGCCTATCGCTTCCAGATTTTCCCGAAGTCCAGCGGAGTGACCATTCTTTTCACTGCCGACAGCCCCGAGGTGAAGGCGGAGGTGGTCAACGCTCCCGGCCAAGATGATGCCCCCAAGGGGCTTGAGTCTGCCGATGGCGGCAAAGCCAAGCTCTCGAAAACCATCCCTGCGCTGGAGGATGTGGTCCTGGCACCCTATCATCTCCGCTTCACCCAGGTGGAGTTGCTCGATCAAAGCGACGGCCGCAACGAGTTGGTTTTTGAAAAGGAATGGCTGCCCACCAAGGAGACCGTGGAGGTCAGCGGAAATGTCTTCTTCTCGGAAGACGTGACGACCGGGCGGGGGCTGGTTTTCCTCAAACTCGCTCCGCTGCCTCATGCGAGGCCGGAGCGATCGGCCTGGGACGCGAGGGCGGCGGAAGGCGGTCGGCGACTGACTTTCGCCGGACACGGCTACCCTTATGTCCTGCTCGCCTACTCCGGCGGGAGCCTCGGTCGGATTGCCGCCTTGCACACCTATCAGCGCCAACTGCGGGCCTATCATCCGAAACGCGACGGCCTGCTGCTCAGCAACACCTGGGGCGATCGGTCAGCGGACGGACGGGTCAGCGAGGAGTTTATCCTGAAGGAAATCGAAGCCGGTTCGCGCCTCGGCGTGGACGTGGTGCAAATCGACGACGGTTGGCAAAAAGGCATGTCGGGAAACTCGGCCTTTGGCAAAGG
>JBEDKU010000068.1:0-2792 GCA_041172045.1 Verrucomicrobiota bacterium
ATCAAGGACCCCATCGACACCCAGACCAACGACATCCGCCGCATCGTGGAATACGCGGTCATCGTGCTCTACGCCAACCAGGACCGCGACGAGACCTTCGTCTGGGGCGAGGGCAAGGCCAGTAAGCTGCTCACCATCCGCGCCGGCGACGTGCAGGGCATCCGCGCCAACGTCTCGCTCACGATGGTGCAGGCGCAGAACCAGGCCAAGCTCCAGTCCGCCATGACCGCCATCGACGTGGTGACCAAGTATTTCCAGATCCCCGAGCCGGATAAGGTTTCCGCCCGCCGCGCCTTCGTACAGGCGCTTTCCTCCGTCGGCTTCCACGACAGCGAGGACATCATCCGCCAGGCCGCCGTCGATCCCATGGGCATCCTCGCCATGATGCCGCCGGAGATCGCGCCGCTGGTGCAGCAGGCGTTCGAGCAGGCCGGACTACTCGCCCCCGCCGCTCCACCGGCAGACGGCGATGCTGCGCCCGTTTCCGCGCCAGCCCAAGCGTGACAGTCTCCCCCCGTAGCACCGCATGAACCTCATTTCCCACATCGGAGACACCCGCGCCTTCAGCATCCCGTTGAGCTGGGGCGGCCGTCCGTTTGTGCCAGGCTCCGATTGGAACCTGATCTTCACAGCCAAGACCTCGGTCAGCATCCCGGACTCCGAGCGTCTGCTCCAGAAGCAAACCTCGGGACTCGGCATCACGGTTGCCGGGCAAACCGCCAGCATCGAGATTTTGCGGGCCGACACGTTTCGTGAGGAGGACTACCCCGAAACGGGGGACGCCGCCTTTGAGGCCGACGCAGGCGACTACGTGTGGGACATCAAGGCCACCCGGATCGCCGATGGCGAAACCCGCACGGTGGCCTCCGGCACCCTGAGCCTGACCCGTCCGGTCGGCTTGGCCACCACCGCCACCGGACCCATCTACGTGGTGGAGGACCCATTGGCCACCGTATCCCCCAACGTGGACAACGCCGCCTACGACGCTGCGACTTGGGACGGCGTCACCGAGCTGGTCCCGAGCAAGAACGCCCTGCGCGACAAGTTCGTGAGCGTGGATGCGGCCGTTGCCGGAAAGCAGCCGCTGGACGCCGACCTCACCAATTACGCGGGTGCTGCGGACTCTGCTGCACGACGAGCGTTGATCGGCGCGGCGGGCACCGCATTGGAAATCACCACCGCGCTGCAAGGTGCGGCACTGGACGCGACCAAAATTGGCGCGGAATACATGCCGGAGGAACTGTCTGTCGAGGGAGTGGTATTGGGGCAACAGGGAGAGATTATACAAGAAACGGTCGGGATGCTGATTCGGAACGGTGACATGCTTGCGATCAGTGACTCCGATACGGCAGGTGGGAACCTCGTATACGACCTTACGCAGTGCCGTAAATTGACATATATTCCCGCCGCGACGTATGCTGCTGATGCACGTGTTGTGATCGGTTCGGTTTTCGTCCCCGCGTCAAAAGCTGTTATTGGCTCGCACCTTGTCGGCGTGGTGGATCTACGAGTATCCTGCAATGGAGGCAGTCTACCGGTGGATTCAGTGTTTGGGATAGTCACGGAAACGCGGAAGCTCCTATCAGGCAACACCCTGTTGATGGTGGTAGGATCGTTGCTCAACAACGTCGTAGAACAACACATCCACGGATGGGAAATCGGCGCGACAATTACGAATGGTGGATCGGGAAACGTGCAGCTCGACACCCAAACGTTTGCGAGCAGCAGCATCAAGCCAATCACGAATTCGGGATCTGGAAGTCAATCTGTCGGATCAGCCATCGACGGCTTCACCAATATCGGCTACGGAACTGAAGAGCAGACAACGCCAGCGGGCGAAGGATTTACCGTCTATTTTGTGCTGGATATACCCGCTTCAGCCACACCGACGCTCAGCATTAATGTCGCGTTAAACGTTCAAATGAGATGAAAATCCGCACCCAAGATCAAACCGCGATTGCTCCTTCCGCCACGTTTGTCGAGGCGAATACAGGTGACGGGTCAACTAGTCCGCATACCTACAAGTGGGGCGAGTTCTCGCAGCAGAGCGCGAACAATAACCAGTTTATCGCGTCCACGTATGACCCGAAGCTCGGCGCGGTCACGGTCGAGAATCTCACTCCGTTGATTTGCTCCGTTGAAAACTGGCCGCTGGTTGAGTATGTGTCATCCGGGGCGGGGAGGATCAAAGTCAGTAATGGGGAGTTCAGTAGAATTTACACCCTCATTTTCTCTAACTCCGCAAACTTTTCCTACACGCCAACGGGGTTTGTCTCTGGCTCCTATGCGGATTTCGCATGGGATATTATCAAGCCTTTGCTGGATGCAAGTTCCGACCTTGGGATTTTCACCAACTCGCCAAGCGTTTTCCCTAATGGAATTTACAATCCGGGCTGTTGGGCGGCGGACTTTGATTTCAGCGGGGTGGCTTACTGGAACGAAACCTCCGGCACGGCCAATCGCGCAGGCACCCTAATCACCGACCAGCACATCTGGGCGGCTTGGCACTACCCGCACGCCATCGGCAAGAAAATCAGATTCGTATCCAAGAGCAGTCCGGAGATAGTGATAGAGCGGACCATTGTGGGTATGTGCCGGGACTGGGTCAATGGTGCGCGATCCCATACTACCGACCGATACGCATTCAATGATGCCATCAGGGACATCAAGATATTCACTCTGAACTCGCCGGTTCCAGCTTCAATCGCGACGTATGACATTGCCGGTGATTGGTCATTCGATGAATACGAATATGCCGGTCGTCCCGCGCTATATGTAGCTGGGCCAATAAT
>JBEDKU010000069.1:0-9526 GCA_041172045.1 Verrucomicrobiota bacterium
TGGTGGTGACGTTCCCGGGATTGATGATTCCCCCGCTGTTGATGGTGACAAGTCCGCCGAAAGTTCCGGTGCCGACGAGGGTCGCTCCCGAGGCGACCGTGACCGGGGATGATGTTAGTCCGCCGTTGATGGCAAGGGTTCCGCCGCTGACGGTGGTGGCTCCCGCGTGGGTGTTGGTGCCGCTGAGCGTGAGGATGCCGGAGCCGGTCTTGGTCAGGTTCGTCGGGCTGTTCGAGCCGTCCTCCCGGGTGCCGTCCATGATGACGCCGGCGAAGGTGGCGCTGGTATTGCGGGAACCGATCGACCATGTCGTCGGCCCGCCGCCGTTAAGATAATTGCCGCGCAGCCTTGAGTTCGCATCACCTGAGAGTTCGCCAAGCGCATAGGTGTTTCCTCCGGAATTGTTCGTGGTGAACAGATCGAGCCCGGCGAGGCTGACTTTCGCGCTGCCGAAGCCGTTGAACGAACCGCCGTTCGCCCGGAACGCCATTCTCCCGCCGTTTCCAGGTGAAGACGCTCCGCCTGATAGGTTGACCTGTCCCGTGCATCCGGCGGAAGCGCCGTCGAAATAGACGCGCCCTTCGGTACCGAGGTTGGAGGGGGAAAAAATGTTGAACGTCCCGCCGCCGGAGAGCGAGCCGTTGAGTTCGGCCCGCTGGGACAGGTTGATGTTACCCGTGGAGCCGGCGTCCACCTGGACGTTCGGATTGAGTCCGAAGTAGGATGAGCTGTTATAGTTCACGTTCAGCGTGGCACCGCCTGAGAAACGAACGTTTCCGCCTCCCAGGGAAGTGTTGTTGCTGAGGTTGATGCTGCCGCCGTTGAGGAAGGTGCCTGCGGCGAAGCTGCTGGAGGCGGCGAGGGTCAGCGTGGTGTCGCCGGCTTTGGTGAGCGAACCGGTCGAGGCGATGGTGCCGGTGCCGGCCAAGGTGTAGTTCTTGCTTCCGGTGACGAGCACCGAGCCTGGCGTCTGGGTGCCGGTGATGTTGACGGCCGGAGCGGCGGATCCGCGGTCGTCGAAGAGAGCGGTGTCGCCGACGCTGAAGGCGGTGGCGGTGCCCGAGGACTGCCTCCAGTTAGGCGAGATGTCGTTCCATGCGTTCACGGTGCCGTCGCCGTTCCAGACGAGATCGCGGGGAGCGGCGAATGCCGAAATCAGGAGCGCGAACTGCTGCGTCCATAGGCTGGACTCCGCGTCAACGACAGTGAAGCTGAATCCCGCACGGCCGGTGGCGTTGAGCGTGGGCGTGAATTTCACGATGGGTCCGGTGGATGACGGCGTAGTGCCGTTAGCGAGGAATTGCTGGGTGGTGCCATTGACGACACCCGCCACGGTGAAGGCGGGTGCGTTTGCAAATCCATCGGTGAATTTCCGCAGGTCGATGGTTTGGACGGATGGCGCGCCGGCGGTGTTTTTCACCACTGTGGCATGAGGCACGGCGAGGAAATGGAGGTATTCCTCAAGATAGGTGTAGCCGGTGGGAGTTCCGGTGGGGAAGAAGGTGTTCGGCAGCTGGCCGGCGGTGAAGGCGGTGTTGTGATCGTCCGCGGCGACGTTGAAGGCCATGCCGTTCAAGCCGTTGAGGGTGATTTCCCAGACGTCGGGCATGCCGTCGAGATCGGCGTCGGTGGGCGGCGTGGTGCCGTTGAGGGTGCCGAAGCCGTTGTTGGTGATGCCATACTGGTCGGCGAGCAGCTGTTCGCCGTTGGTCGTTCTGGTTGGATCCTCGCCAGCGACTTTACCGTCCTTCTGCACGAGGATGCTCTGCTGGTTGACGACGCTGTTGGTGAGCAGGGTGTCGAGCTCGTCGCGGAGCGGGCCGGTGTAGTTCGCGTCGAACCGCAGGGGGGATGCGGAGGAAATGACTTTTTTGTAAGCCGTTTTCGGATCATCGACGGTGACCACGGCCGTGCCGGTCGCGCCGGTGAAGGGCGTGGCCGATTTGTAATAGCGGTTCGCGCCGACGGCGTCGCCGGGCGTGAATTCGGAGCCCGAGACGATGCCGTAGCCCAGGTCGGTGCCATCCACGAGGCCGTTGTCGTTGTTGTCGAACAGGGTGTCGTTCAGATAGAGACTGAAATTAGGCACGCCGTTCGTCGCAACCTGGGCTTTGACGAGGCCGGTGCTTTTGATGCCGAAGTTGTCGTCCGGATCCTCGATTGAGATGTAATAACAGCCGCGCACGTTCGCCTTCCAGGCGGCCGGTGTCTGCGAGTCGCCCATGATGAAGCCTTCGCTGCGCCAGTGGAAGGTGACGTTGTTGATCCACTCCAACATCGATGGCCGGGCCTTCGGGTTGCGCGTCCGGTGGTGCGCCCAGAGAGTGTGATGGCAGGAGCCGTTCTGCAAATCCCAGAGGCCGCCGGCGTTGTGCCGCTCCATGCCCCACGAGGTGTTGGAATATTGCATGGTGAAGTTGTTCACCGAGCTGTTGAAGAACGAGAAGTTCTCGTCGGTGCTGAACATCATCGAGATGTGGTCGAGCATCGTGGAGGAGGCGGTGCTGGCGATGTTGAGGCAATCTCCGCCCGTCCCATTTCTCCCGTGGCGGATGCGGAAATGACGCATGATGGAGTTGGAACCGCTGATCATCATGCGTCCGCCCCGCAGGCCCACCCCGTCACCGGGGGCCGTTTGACCTGCGATGGTCACTTTGGACGGCACATCGAAATTGGTGTCCGAGACCACCGGGATGTAGCCGCTGACCGCGAACACGATGGTGCGTCCTGCCGCAGGTGCGGTATCCAGGCCGGTCCGGAGCGAGCCCGCACCGTTGTTATTCAGGTTCGTGACGTAGTATACATCACCACCGCGCCCGCCGGTGGAGTAGGCACCGTAACCTTGGGCACCGGGAAAGGCGGGGATCTGGGCGGCGGCGAATGTGGTGAATAGCGGGAAAAGCAGGCAGCGGATGGGTTTCATGGGTCGGTACGGAATGGGGCCGCGGGAAGTCCTTCGGAGTTATACAAATTGGCACCCGCCGGGTTGTCGGCCCAGGCATAGCGGACAAAGGCGGGAGCGGTGATGGATGGGTTTGAGACGATGACGTTATCGCCTTCGATCACTGCCTCCGCCCATGCGAATCTACCGTCGGTTCCGGCGATTGCAAACTGCCGAAGGGGGGCGTCCTTGGCGACGAGGCCGCCAGCGGTGTGGTCGAACTTGATGATCACTCGGTCGTTCTGAACCAAGCTTTCGCGAAAGATGGGACCGCTGGATTCACCGGATTTCCCGTAGGTGCGGGTCAGGGCAAGGCGGGCGAGGCGCTTGCCGACGTCGAGTTTGTTGCGCGGGTGCACGTCCTTTTCCTCGCCGATGTCGAGGGTTACGGCCATGCCGGTGTGCGGGATGGCTAACGACTTGGCCTGTTCCCAGCGCATCTCGGCGATTTGCCCGTTGCCGGGATCTTTCTGCGGCGCTTTATGAGGAGCAAGCTGGACGAAATAGAAAGGCAGCTCGGGATTTCCCCACTGCGCGCGCCAGTCTCCGACGAGGGTGCGCTGGAGGTCTGGATAGAGTTTGCGGGTGTTCATGTTCGACTCGCCCTGATACCAGATCGCGCCGCGGATGGCGTAGGGGACGATGGGGGCGATCATGCCGTTGTGGAGGACGAAGGGGTTGTGCTGGTCCTGCACGGGATCGGGATTTTTGGGGAGCTTGCCGCTTTTCCATTTCGCCAGTGCGGTGCCGTAGTCGAGGAATAACTTCGGGTCGTCGCGAAAGGTGAGGCGCTTTTTTGCAAACGCTTCGAGCAGGTCCTTGAACTGCGGGTGGGCCGTTAGGGGCTCCTCGCGGATCCACGCCTCGATGGTGCTCGCACCGAAAGCACAGGTTACCAAGCCGATCGGCACCTTGAGATCCGTTTGAAGCTCCCGCCCGAAATAATAAGCCACCGCGGAAAATTCGCCCGCCGTTTGCGGTGTGCAAACGGTCCATGATCCGGGGACGTCGCGTTGGGGAAACTCGCTCATCGCCCAGTCGGCGGAGTAGGTCCGAAGCTGCGGATGATCCGCGGCTGCGACTTCCTTTTCCCAGTCGGTCACGCCGGAAAAGGAGCGTTTTTCGGTCTTCGCGAGGGTGAAGTCCATATTCGACTGGCCGGAGCAAAGCCAGACCTCGCCGATCAGCACGTCCGAGTAGCTGCGGGTCGCGGATGCGGTGGAAACGTCCATTTGAAAGGGACCGCCGGCATCCAACTTGGGAAATTCGATTTTCCAAGTGCCGTCCTCGGCTGCGTTGGTGACGATGGATTTTCCGGCCAGACTTGCTTTCACTTCCGTGCCCGGAGTCGTGGTGCCCCAGACGGGAATCGGCAGATCGCGCTGGAGCACCATGTGGTTCGAAAATATCGAAGGCAGCCAGAGATCGGCGGGCAGCAGGGATTTCCCGAGATCGATGCCGGAAAGCGAGCGGATGGAGTCCGCCATCACGCCGGCGTTGAAGGCAGCTCCTGACGGAGAGGTGTGCGTGTGGTCGGTGCCGGCGAAGAGTCCGGTGGTTTTTTCCTGACCGAGGGCCTCGTAGCGGTTGCCTAGCAGGTTGTTGAAGTCGATGAACGGCGCTTTCCCCGCGGTCGCAACCTGCCTCGCCCAGCCGCCGTGACTGTCCTCCGAGCGGCCGATTTTTCCATCCCTCCAGATGTTCCGGGGAATCGGAGAAACGATGATGGGGGTAGCCTCTTTTGCTGTCGCATCGTCGATGAATTTCCGCAGATACCAGCCGAAGCTGTGCACGGTCTCCGGCTGCTGGTCGGTAATGCGGACGATGTCCTCGGACTCGTCGCCGACCCCACGGAGGGATGCACGACAACGCTCGTCATTGAGCTTCCCGCCGTCGTTGTGGCCGAACTGCATGAGCACGAAATCGCCGGGCTTGAGGTGGGCCATGACCGCGTCCCAGCGGCCTTCGTTGAGAAACGTCCGGCTGCTGCGGCCGCCGATGGCACGGTTGATGACGGTGATTTTCGCTGGATCAAATTGACTCACGAGCGGGTCGCCCCAGCCCATCTGGCCAGTCGTGCCGTTCCGGACCGTGGAGTCACCGATGATGTAGAGAGTCGGCTTCGCCCAACAGGTGATGGACGCCCCCAAAACGGTGAGGCAAGTGACGGCAAAGAGACGGATGGACATCGCTTTCATGTTCCACCACAAACCGGTGTTTGTCCTTCACCCGTATGGGGTATCGGCGGTGGCTGCCGCAAGAGTTCGGTCATCCCTTTTCAGGAAATTCATTCGAAGTTTCCGCAGGGTCCCTTCTGACTTCGGGAGCGACGACCGACGGGGCGGTCACCGCTTCCATGCGGATGCAGTCATAGAGCAAACCCTGATGCCATTGGGATCCGTCGAGGCGGAACTTGAGGATGTTTTCCCCCACCCGCAGGCGTTCGGCGGGCAGGCTGAACGAGCGCTCGAAGGCCACGCCACGATGGGAATCCCGGTGCATCGTGCCGTTCTCAGGCAGCGGACCGGTGTTCCCGACTTCGGATCCGTTGAGCAGCAAGGCCAGGCTTGAACCCGCGCGTGATCCGCAAAAGGCGATCCGCAAAAGGGTCCCGGCGGCCGGAACCTTGTTGAGGTGGAATCTAACCGTCCACGCCGAGCTGCCCAGCACCTTGCACGTGGGTGACAAGTCGAGCGGCTGGCACACGTGCCAGTCGTTTTTCCAGTCGCTCTTCCCGACGACATAATCAACACCGTTAGGAAAGTCGGTTTTGAATTTCAGATAGCTTCCCCAATGCCAGTAGCGGTCGCCGTTACGGAATTCCGCCGCGCTGCGATCCGGGATTCCTATTTCCCAGAGAGTCGGCCCGGCGCGCTCGGGCTTCCATCGGTATTCGCCAGCCGTTTGGTTTGTTCCCGGCTTGATTGTCACGCCCGCCTGCTCGAATTCGCCCATGACGCCATCCGCAAAGGCATGGAGAACATAGTTTCCCGGGCGCACTCCGGATAGGGAGAACGCGCCGTCCGGCGTCGCCCTCACCCAATATTGATAGTGTTTGCCGTCGCGCTGCCAGCCGACGGAGGACCGGTTCACCTGATAGTCGGGGGCGGTGAGCCCCACCCACATGGTCGCTTGAGCCGCGGGCACGGAACGCGTGTCATCGACGAGGATCGTCCCGGAAAGCCCCCCGCGAGCCACTAGGGTTGGGTATTCCTGGTGCCGCACCCACGGATAGGGCCAGGCGGCCCGCTCGACGGCAGCGCGTTCCAGCGCCTTGCTCCAGAGCGCTGCCGGGCTACCGCCCTGATTGAAGTGAATGGCGAAGGGACCTATCACTTTGGACCATTTTTCATCCTTCTCCAAGCTCAGCACGGTGCCGCCGTAATGGCTGCCGTGCCACATGTTCAGCAAGGTGGGAAGCGAGCTGCCTCCGACGTCGAGATGGCCGGTGAGCTCCATTTTTGTCGGGCCTCCGGCGATGTATTCAACGCTGGGATTAATCATCCAGACGCCGAACGGTTGCTTCGTGCCGAGCCAGCCGTAGGCGGGGACTTTTTCCAGAACCGCCGAGTAGCTGTACTTGTGCTCGGCCCATCCCACGTGGTTTCCAGTGGTCATGCGCCGGGCCTCCTTGAGGTTCAAAGGCGCGCCTTCATCCCAGTCGCGACCGGTGGGCGTGATCCAGTTCCGGTCCTTGTCGATGGTTAGGTGGTCGAAGATCTCCGCGTTCAGTTTGATCACGAAGCGACCTTCGCTCATGTGGAACGGGGCGTCCCCGACGCCGTGGTCAAGGATCGCCGTCACGTAGAGCGTCGTGGAGTTACGATCCATGGAATATCGGATTTCCGAGCTTCCCGGATAGGTTTCGTCGCCACCGGTGCCCAGAAACCGGCAGGATACTTCCGCCCGCTCGCCGCCGTTTAAGGCGGGGTCGATTGAGACAACCTGTTCCCGGGTCTTGCCGAAGCCACCCACTTGCGTTCCGCTGGAGGAAGCCGACATGGACCAGTAGCCGGTCCCTCCGCCTAGCAATTCCTGGCCGCCGAGAACCACCGAAGTGATTTTTCCCGAGGCTTTATCGATCGTGGCGGCCAGTTGGCCATTGGACATCCGGAACGCCGCGCCGTCCTGGCCCAGGGAGACTGCCGCCGCACCGCCCGATGAGGTGGCGGTGATAAAACACAAAACGGTAATGGCGGAGAATCTCATGGGAACGGCAAACATACCCCCACCGGCAGGCTTCCCGCTCTAACCCGATGGGGTTACCTAGGGCGTCGGGGGCGTTCCAACAACATTCTTCCGTAAGTCCCTGATGCTCCATAGCGTGCCATTCGCGGGCGCGGCGTCCCCTTTCAGCTTCCTCGCGCCGTCCTTGCGCTTTGGCCCGAAGCGCTCGCGGGCACTCATAAACGCCTCATTCACAAAACTCCGACTGCCGATCACCGCGCCGTCCGTGAAATAACGCACCCGGCAGCGCAGCATTTTTCCCAGTGAGATTTCCCCTGCGCGGGCCTTCTCCCGCTCCGCCCCAGTGGCGCTCATGCCTTTGCGCAGCGTTTTCATCACCGTCTTCCCTTCCCTGCCGACGCTCTCCGTAGTCTTTCCAGCAGCTCCTGCCATCAGCAGCTTCCGGTATTCCCGCGAGACGTCATTCAGCCAGAACGCGGCATCCGCCTCCACCCGCTGATGCGCCCGCAGTGCTCGAACCAACCCTGCCCGCGCTTTTTTTCCGTTTCCTTTCGCGCCGCCGCCGATTGCCTCACCGTAGCTGCTCCAACGGTAATCCGCCGGGTCGGCCGCGATTCCCGCCCGCACCGGATTGAGATCGATGTAGGCCGCCACCGTCTTCGCCGCCGCACCGTCCTCCACGATCACGCTTTTAAACACGTCCTCCCACAGATTTCCCTGCCGCGAGTGGGTCCGGTTGAACCATTTGGTGAACCGCTGCATCAGGGTCTTCATGAATTCGCTTAAATCGTGCATCCGGTAGGTAAAGCGCGAGTGGATCCGTGCGACGACCAGTCCTTCCTTCGCCAAGCTGCCAGCAACCAACTTGCGCGCTTCCGCTAATTCCAAGGCCACCGTCGCGACATACGCCTCGCTGTAAATCGCCCGCAGGCGTTCCAACAGCTGCTCGTCGGAAAAACCGCCCGCCGGAGCCGCCGGAACCTCGATGAGTAGATGGATGTGGTTGGACATCAGGCAGTAAGACACTACCCGGCAGCCCGCGAAATTTTCCTGCATCCGCATGAAGGTGCGGAATTTCTCCTTCTCGTCCGGCCCAAACACCAGCTTCCGATCCACCACCCGCGAGATGCAGTGGTAAAAAACTGCCTTCGCCGCCGCCCGATCAGACGCCGCCGCATTATCTCTGGTAACGATCCATCGCTTTGATGCCATGCAACTTCCCTATAAAGAACGAAGAAATCCGCAAGGGAGATCTTATAATTTGACGCTCCTATTATACTTCATGATACTATCAACCGCTGGTTTTTGCTTCGATTTGGTTGGCGGCGCCGCTTTGGCAAGGGAGTTGCTCCGCGTGGCGACCGGGTTGTGACCCGTATGGCTCACCTCAACCAGAATGCGCTCACCGCCATCCCGGCGAGAACGACGACACCCAGCAACCACCAATACCACTTTAATCCGAGCGCCTGATAAGGCGCCCTCCCGAACTCGCTGGCGACGAATTCGTCGTAGTTGAAATCGCCATCAGGCAAATCGAGACCGTCGTGCGACTTGTCCTGCTCCCAAGAGCGTTTTTCCGATTTCGCTTTTTTCGCCTTCTTCAAGCATCCGGAACACGACTCACCCACACGAACTTCGCAATCGCAGAAGGGGCAGATGTAGCTTAAAACCTCCGGAATCATGGTCTGTGCCAATGAGCACGAGGTTTGGTTCGCATGCAAGCCGGAAGAATCAGCTTGGTCACCTCCCGTCTCCTTGGAGATGTGAAGCATCACAGTCGAATCTTGATCCCATGCCCGGATGTCCGGATGGTCGGCGCGTGCCTACATCGATTCCGGAAACTCCGCCTGCGGGCATCGCTTTGTTTGACCTGGACGGAACGTTGATCGCCTGGGACTGCCAGTTGTTGTTCCGGCATTTTGTGCTGCGCAGGGAGCCGTGGCGGGGGATTTTCCTGCCGGTGTTTCTCGCTTTCCTGCCGCTGGCGGGGCTGTTGGGGGCGGGTGGGATGAAGCGGGTTTTCCTGAGTTATCTGTGGCGGATGGACCCGAAGGTGCTGGCGGCACATGCGCGGGAATTCGCCGCGTCGTTGATGCCCGCGATTTATCCAGAGCTGAGGGCGAAACTGGAGTGGCAACGGGCGGCGGGGGATTTCCTGATCCTGGCGTCGGCGAGTCCGGAATTTTACGTGGCGGAAATCGGGCGGGAGCTTGGGTTCGACCTGACGCTGGGGACGCCGGTGGAACTGGGGCCGTTCTTCCCGGATTTGGAAAACCACAAGGGCGCGGCGAAAGTCGAGCGATTGAAGGAGGTTCTTCCCGCGTCTTGGTTTGAAAATGGCAAGCTCCGCGATTGCCACGGCTATACCGACAGTTGCGCGGATTTGCCGATGCTGGT
>JBEDKU010000070.1:0-7415 GCA_041172045.1 Verrucomicrobiota bacterium
GTGCTGGCCCGTCTGTGACTCAAGCACTCCAGCCTTTCCTTCGATTCGCGGGCGGCGCAACCTTCCAATCATGACCGTTGCCCGCGCCATCCTCTGTCTGGGTTATCTCGCCTGCCTTGTCGTTAGCAGCATGGCCTCTCCCGTGCGCCTTGTCGCGCAGGCGCCGGAAAGCATCACCACCGTCGCCCCCGGCGTGTTCCTGGTCGATTTCGGCCGGGTGGCGTTTGGAAATCTGCGCTTGTCGCCGCCTCCCGGGGCCAAGGGGACGGTGAAACTGCACTTCGGCGAGGCGGCCAAGGACGGGCG
Source organism: Verrucomicrobiota bacterium (assembly GCA_041172045.1). GTDB lineage: Bacteria > Verrucomicrobiota > Verrucomicrobiia > Verrucomicrobiales > Akkermansiaceae > Luteolibacter. The sequence continues at coordinate 307 of JBEDKU010000070.1, forward strand.
GGTCAACCGCAAGCCCCCCGGCACGGTCCGGTATGCGGCGGTGGAAATGAAGCTGGATGGGGCGAAACCGCTAATCGCCGCTCCTGCCGTCAACAAGCGCAACACCGAAACGACCGGAGGCGGTCACCCGCCCGCCATTCTCACGCCGCCGGAATGGGGCGTGGTGCTGCCGTTCCGCTGGGTGGAAATCGAGGGCTGGCCGGGCGAACTCAAACCCGAATACCTGACCCGGCAGGCCGGCTTCGCCAGCACCTGGGACGACCAGGCCGCTTCGTTCCATAGCTCCGATGAATTGCTCAACCGCGTCTGGGACCTCTGCCGCTACTCGATCAAGGCCACCACCTTCGCCGGGATCTACGTGGACGGCGACCGCGAGCGCATCCCCTACGAGGCGGACGCCTATCTGAACCAGATCAGCCACTACGCCACCGACAACGACATTCAAATGGCGCGGGACACCTACGACCATTTGATGAAACACCCCACCTGGCCGACCGAGTGGGCCTTCCACATGATTTTCATGGCGCATGCCGACTGGATGCACACCGGCGACCGCGCCTGGCTGGCTCCCCGCTACGAGGCGCTGAAAGCCAAGCTCCTGCTGGAACGCGCCCGGCCGGACGGGCTGATGGTCAGCAACAAAAAACAGGTCCAGAACGACGACATCGTGGACTGGCCGGTGGCGGAACGCGACGGCTTCGTATTCAAACCCGTCAACACCGTGATCAACGCCTTCCACCTTCGCTCCCTCGCGCTCATGGCGGAAATCGCCACCGCCCTCGGGAAGGACAGCGAGGCGGCGGATTATCGGGCCCGCGGGGAAAAGGCCCTCGCGGCATTCCAGGATAAGCTGTTTGACACCGGTGCCGGACTCTATCGGGACGGCGAGGGCACGGACCATCACTCGTTGCACGCGAATCTCTTCCCACTCGCCTTCGGCCTGGTGCCCGCCACGCAGCACGCCGGGATCACCGCATGGCTGGGCAAACGCGGCATGGCCTGCTCGGTCTATGCCGCGCAGTATCTGTTGGAAGGACTCTTTGCGAACAACTCGGGAGCCGCGGCGCTGGCCCTCATCACCGCGCCCAACGACCGCAGTTGGAAGCACATGGTGGAAAGCGGCACCACGATCACGTGGGAGGCATGGGACCAGAAATACAAGCCGAACCAGGATTGGAACCACGCCTGGGGAGCGGCTCCGGCGAACCTGCTGCCACGCTTCGTGCTCGGCGCGCAGCCGCTCACGGCGGGGTGGAAGCGCGTGCTGATCCGCCCGAATCCCGGAGCTCTGAAATCCGCCGGCGGCAGGATTCCCACGCCACGCGGCCCGATCCAGATCGATTGGAAAAACGAATCCCCATTGAAAATCGCGATCACCCTGCCGGCGGGCGTGAGCGCCAAGGTCGAGCTACCGGCCCCCGCCGACTCGAAAGGCGTCTCCATCGCGGGAAAGCCGGTGGCCGCCAAGCGCGTCGGCTCGCGCTGGCACTTGGAAAAGGACGTTTCCGGGACCCTGGTGATCTCGGTGGAGTGAGTTTCCGGCGCGTTTCCTGAAAATCCGGGTTGCCCTGTGCTGGCGGATGCCGTGAAGTCGCAACGTGCGCTACGAATCCATTTCCCCGGAGTTCTTTATCCGCAACCGCGAAAACCTCCGCGGATTGCTCAAGCCGAACAGCATGGTCATCCTCCATGCCAACGACATCTATCCGACCAACGCCGACGGCACGCTGCCCTTCAAGCAGAACAGCGACCTCTTCTATCTCACCGGCGTGGACCAGGAGGAAACGACGCTGATCCTCATGCCGGACGCCGTCGATCCCAAGGAGCGCGAGATCCTGTTCGTGAAGGAGACCAGCGAATTGATCGCGGTCTGGGAGGGCGAGAAACTCAGCAAGGAGCAGGCCCGCGCCGCGACCGGGGTGGAACGGATCGAGTGGGCGCAGGGGTTCGACGGGTTTCTCCACCGCATGGTGCCGCAGGTGGAGCATATCTATCTGGCGACCAACGAGCACTTGCGCGCCAGCGTGGTGGTGGAGACCCGCAACGCGAGGTTCATCAAGGACTGCCAGGCCCGCTATCCGCTGCACCGCTACGAGCGCCTCGCGCCGCTGCTGCACCGGCTTCGCGTCACCAAGGACAAGGAGGAGCTCAAAATGCTCCAGCGCGCCTGCGACATCACGGAAGCGGGTTTCCGGCGGGTGCTGGGGTTCATCAAGCCCGGCGTGGGCGAGTGGGAGATCGAGGCCGAGCTGCTGCACGAATTCGTCCGTCGCGGCTCGCGTGGCTTCGCCTACGCCCCGATCATCGGCACCGGGAAAAACGCCTGCGTGCTGCACTATGTGGAAAACGACAAAGTCTGCCAGGATGGCGACATGGTGCTGATGGATGTGGCCGCCGAGTATGCCGGCTGGGCGTCCGACCTCACCCGCACCGTGCCGGTGAACGGCAAGTTCACCAAGCGCCAGCGCGACGTCTACAACGCCGTGCTCAACGTCTTCCACGGTGCTAACGAAATTCTCCGCCCCGGCAACACGCCGATGGAATATCAGAAACAAGTCGTCGAGCTGATGGAGCGCGAGCTCGTCCACCTCGGACTCTTCAGCGCCAAGGAAGCCCGCGAACAGGGGCCGGACAAGGCACTGGTGAAAAAATATTTCATGCACGGCACCTCGCACCACCTCGGTCTCGACGTGCACGACGTGAGTCCGCCGCACGCGCCGTTCGCGGAGGGCATGGTCTTCACCATCGAGCCAGGCATCTACATCCGCGAGGAGTCGATGGGCGTGCGGTTGGAAAACGACTTCGTGATCGGCAAGGACAAGAACTTCGACCTGATGGGGAAAATCCCGATCGCCCCGGATGAAATCGAGGCGCTGATGCGCGGGTAGTCACTGCGGCACCTTGGCCACGTGATACCAGGCGCGCCGGCCCAACAAGCCGCCGCCGGATTCCGCGTGTAGGGAGGTTAGGTCAATCTCGTAGAGGTAGGACTCCTTGAAAGTTCCGCAGCCGAGCGTGACATCCCGGCCGTGGTTCGAGAGCACGGCGCGGGTGACGGGCACCGCCTGCTCGTCGAAGCGCTTCGACCCGTAACGCGCGGTCTGCGGATAGGTGTGGTAGCTGAGTTTGATGCCGGCGAGCGTCGCTTCATCCACCGGTTCGGAAAAACGGAGGATGAAGCCGCCGGGCGTGGCCTTGAGTCTATCCAACGAGAAAAACGGTTTCCCGTTCCAGCGGACGCGGGTGATGCCGGTGCCACCGGCCCACGACAGGCCGGTCTTGCCGACGTAGAGCGCGCCGTCCGGACCGAACGCCAGGCGGTGGTTGCCGATGCCGAGCGGCGACTTGTCGAGAAACGGCACCAACGCCGCCTGATAGACGCCGTCCACCTCGTCATCGAGCACACGGATCAGTGTGTTCTGGTTCATCTCACCGATGAGGGTCTGGCCCGCCATGCCGGCGGGCAGCGCACCCGCCGGTGCCGGGACCGGCTGGGTGGGCGAGTTCGCAAGCTCGCCGTAGGGAAAAAGTCCGGCCGCCGGATGATACAATTTTTCATACGCCTGCTTGCTCATTTTCAGCGGATCGCCGCCGTCCCAGTCGTTTTTCCAGACGAGCGACGCGGGATGGCCGAGGAAATCGCCGCGCCTCACGGAGAACAGCGGGCTGGTCGGTCGCCAGTCGCCCTGATTGTCGGTGACGATGAGACGGCCCTTCGCGTCGAAGCCGATGCCGTCGGGCGTACGACAGCCGCTGGCGTAGGGTTCCACGAGTTTTCCATCCGGTGAGAGCCGGATGACCCACCCGCGCCACGGCACCCGGGAATACATCCGGCCAGCCTTGCCTGCGAGGCGTTTCCAATCCGCGGACTCCGTCATTTCCTCGCGGGTCAGCGCGCCGATGGGTGAAAAACCGCCCCGGATTTCCGCACGGACGGGCGCGCCGTTGGAGGCAAGGCCGAGCGCGATGTATAAATTCCCCTGCGCGTCGCGCGCCGGGCCAAATGCGAATTCATGATAGTTCCCGCTGAGACCGAAGCCGTCGAACACGGTCTCGTAGCGGTCCGCCGCGCCGTCGCCATCGACATCGCGCAGGCGGGTGAGCTCGGCCCGCTGCATGACGAGCAGGTCGCCGTTAGCTTCCGCCAGCACGCCGAGCGGCTCCTGAAGGCCGGAGGCGAAGAGCGACCACGCCTTGGTCGCGGGCGTGTAAATCATCAGTTCACCGCGATGAAAGGCCACCGCCAGGCGGCCGTCCTTGAGGAAATCCATCCCGCCGATCTGCGGATCGACACCGGCGGGCATCGGGATTTTTTCGAACTCGAAATAATCCTTCCACTCCGCCGCATGGAGCGTGACGCAAGCTAACAACATGACGACGAGGCGGAGCGCGTTCATCGGAAGACCTGGGTGAGGGTGAAATCGCGGGCCTCGTCGGCGGTGAGCCTGAGAACGCCCTGGGTGATGCTCCCGCGATTGGAGGTGGTGGAGATTTTCGCGTTGGCGGGAAACGTCAGCGCCAGCGGCTTGTGAGTAGTGACGGTGAAGTGGCGCTGCATTCCGTTTCCCTCGGGCAGCGCTTTGAAACTTTCGCCGACTTCCAAACCACCCGCCGAGTAGCGGAAAACCGGCAGGCGCTCCACCAGGTCGTAGCCATGGAAGCGAACCGGAGTTCCACTGCCGAAGGGTGACGCGGATTCCACGTAACGGACCTCGCCGACCACCGTCGCAAGCTTGCTGCCATTGCCCTTCCAGTACGGATAGCCGTCGATGAATCCGCCGGTCCAGGCATAACGCAGCCGGCACACGCCGGCATCCCAGCAGAGCGAGGTGGTGGCATCCAGCGCCACGGCGATGGCCGCGGGACCCGCGTCCGGCATGAAGATCCGTTGCACCTTCGGACCCGCAGCAAGGGTGGCGAAGGCATCCTGTCCGGAGACCTTTTTCTCCGCGACGCCATCGGAGATTGAGAGGATGTATTGGCGGATTGCCAGCAGGTTTTCCTCACCGAGGTGGGCCATGGACGGCATGTCGATGGCTTCCGGGCGCTTCTTTGCCGGAGCGTTGCACCACTCCACGAAGCCATCCGGATTCTCGCCGTAGAGCGTGTGGATTTCCACCAACGAGGGTCCCACCAGTGCCTGATCAAGCGCGTGGCAGGCGGTGCAATTCTGCGTGAACAGCATTTTCCCATCCGGCTCGGCGTTTGCCGCCGATGCCATGGCCGTGGTAAGGATGCAGGAAAACAGGAGAAACTTCATGCCGCGAATCGAAGGTCTTTTTTCGAAAGGCAGGGTAATGACGAAACGCCCGGATTCTTACAACCCAATAGGAGTAGCGAGGCTGATTCCGGCGATCAGGCCTTGGCGGTGAATACAAGGTCCGGGCCGCCGGCTTTCAAGGTGACGGGAGAGGAGAATCGCGCGACGCCTGCAGAAACCTTGGCCTGAATTTCGTCCGCGCCGAGCAGGATGCCGGTTCCTTCCGACAGCCAGGGAAGTCTGACTTCGTTCAGCACGAGCTTGCCGCGGGCCAGCTTGAGTCGCGCGGACCAAGATTTTCCCACCGGCTTTTTCTGTTCGAAGCTGCCCCAGCCCTCGGCGGCGGTGAAGGGGGCTTTGAAGTCGTCCGGGCCGACTTTCGGATCGAAGCCGATGACGCCCGCCGGGCCGTTGTAGGAGAATCCGCAGGCGGCGAGGAACAGCGAGTAGCTCGCGTTGGCGCGGGCATAGTGATCGGAGCACTCGATCTCGTTGTAGGGATTCCGCTTCGAGGCCGAGTAGCGGTCATGAATCGCGCGGCCGATGGCGAGGCCGCGGGCGGTGAGCGAACGGGGGTCGGCGGGATTTTCCAGCAAGCCGCCGACCTCGTTGAAGTCGGTACCGTCGATCGCCGCGCCCTCCTGGACCATGTGCGCGGCGACCTGCCACTCGAAGCCGCTCATGCACTCGTTGAAGTAGGCGTATTGCCAGTGTTTTTTGAAATCGTCGCGCAGTCCGCCCTTGGGCCAGGTGCACATGACGAGTCCGGCTTCGTTAGGCATGGCGTAGAAGCGGCCCAGCTTGAACGACTGGCGGAAGCTGCCGATCTCGGGCACGAAGTTATAGCGCCACAAGCTGTGCAACGCGGTGCGGATGTTCGCGCCATCGTAAATGCGGCCGAGTCCGACCTGAGAAGCCCACCATTGGCCGATGACCTGGTCGATATAACAGCCCTGGCCGACTCCGATCGCCGTCGCATGGGCGGGATCCTCGTCCTGGATGTAGAACTCGCCGTTGAAGAGCGTGGCGATTTTTCCCGCACCCATCGCGTGGACTTTTTCACACTGGGCGGCGAAGTCCTTGTCGCCCATTTCCAAGGCCATGCCGCGACCGGCTAACAACGAGGCGAGATAGAGCGAGCAGAGGCAGTGGACCTTGCCATACCACTCGGCGTCGAGGGTGTTGTGCTGTTTGCCGTCGAGCAGACCATCGAGTCCGCCGCGGCCGTTTTCATCGAAGCGGACGAGCCACTCCAGCGCGCGTTTGGCAGCGGGCCAGACGCGTTTCAGGAACTCGCCATCAGGTGATCCGAGGTGCTCGCGCCAGGTGCGCAGGATGATGCCCGTCTGCGAGTCGATGGCGACGGTTTTGTCCGCCTCCGCACGGAAACGGATGCTGCCGTCCCGGTTGATGGCGACTCCGAAATCGGTGACTTCCCGCAGATTCCGCTCGATGTCGGGAAACAAGCGGGCGACGCCCTGCGCGTAGTGCCAGACGTGCGCGCAGGTGCCCGGGCAGCAGCCGACGCCCTCCCACGCCCAGAAGCGGCGGTCGGCGAAGACGTGGCAGTTGGTGGTTTGAAGCGTGTTGGTTGTTAGGATGGAGCGGTCGAGCAACCACTGCGGAAGCGTGGAGTCGTTCCAGGTGGCGACCCAGCGCATCGTGACGGAGCGCAGTTCGTCGAAGCGATCCGCCACGTGTCGGGCGACGGCGGCGGCATCGGCGAAACGAGTGGTGTAGTGAGGGACTTGTACGCCGATTTTCGGCAGTCGCTGCATGTTGGGAAAACGCCAGGTGAGCAGGAAACGGAGTGTGGTCTTTTCACCCGGCTGGAGCTGGAATCCGGCGC
>JBEDKU010000071.1:0-7262 GCA_041172045.1 Verrucomicrobiota bacterium
CATCGGCGACCTGATGCTCGCCGGCATCCGCATCACCGGCCACGTCATCGCGGTCAAACCCGGCCACGGCCCGAACACCATGATGGCCGCCAAACTCAAGACCGAATATGCCCGCATGCGCTCGATGGTGCCCGCCCCCGTCTCCATCCCGGATGGCGAGAGCGTGCTCGACATCAAGGAGGTCATGAAAATCCTCCCCCACCGCTATCCGATGCTCATGGTGGACCGCATCGTCGACTGCCTCGGCGACAGCAAGTGCATCGCCGTCAAAAACGTCACCATCAACGAGCCCTACTTCGCCGGCCATTTCCCGGGCCACCCGATCATGCCCGGCGTGCTCCAGCTCGAAGCCATGGCCCAGGTCTCCTCGGTGCTCATGCTCCGCAAGCCCGAGAACGTCGGGAAAATCGGTTACTTCATGAGTGCCGACAACGTCAAATGGCGCCGCCCGGTCTTCCCCGGCGACACCTTGTTCATCGAAACCGAAATCCTCAAGATGCGCGGCTCCATCGGCCAGACCCGCTGCCGCTGCCTCGTCAACGGCGAGGTCGTCTCCGAAGCCGAACTCAAGTTCGCGCTGATGGACCGGTGAGGAACATCGAACATCGAACATCGAACATCGAACATCGAACATCGAACATCGAACATCGAACATCGAACTCTCAACATCGAACATCGAACTCTCAACATCGAAATTTGAAGGGAAGAAAACGCTCCCCTTCCTGACTCTCAAACACTTTATCTGACCACTTCTTCCAATTATGTCCGAACGCAAGACACTCGACGAACGCGCCCAAATGACCGACCTCGAACGGGTCCGCCACTCCTCCGCCCACGTGATGGCGACCGCCATCCTCCGCCTCTGGCCGGACGCGCAGTTCGCCTATGGCCCGCCGATTGAGAACGGCTTTTATTACGATTTCGAAATGGCCCACCGCGTCACGCCGGATGATTTCGAGAAAATCGAGGCGGAGATGAAGAAGATCGCCAAGGAGAACCAGAAGTTCGAATACAAGGCGATCTCCCGCGAGGACGCCAAGGCGATGGCGGAGAGCGGTCGTCTCGGCGGACTCACCGAGCGCCCGGGCAACCCGTCGCGCTTCAAGCTCGACCTGATTGACAAGATCCCCGACGGTGAACAAATTTCCTGTTTCCAAAACGGCGATTTCATCGACCTCTGCGCCGGCCCCCACGTCGGCTACACCTCGAAGTGCAAGAACGTGAAACTGATGTCCGTCTCGTCGTCGTTCTATCTGGGCGACGAGTCGAAGGGCCAACTCCAGCGCCTCTACGGCACTGCTTTCGAGACCAAGGAATTGCTGGAGTCCCACCTGAACCGACTCGAAGAAGCGAAAAAGCGCGACCACCGCCGCCTCGGCAAGGAGCTCGGACTTTTCCACATCGACGAAATGGTCGGCCAGGGACTCATCCTCTGGAAGCCGAAAGGCGCGCTCGTCCGCCGCTCGTTGCAGGACTTCATCACCCAGGAACTCGACAAACAGGGCTACTCGCAGGTTTACACCCCGCACATCGGCAAGCTCGATCTTTACCGCACCTCCGGCCACTTCCCCTACTATCAGGAGAGCCAGTATCCCGCCATCGCCGAGCGCGACGTGTTAGAAAAACTCGCCGACGAGGACGCCACCTGCGCCACCCTCATCAACGGGCTGTCAGACGGCAGCTACGAGGGCTATCTGCTCAAGCCGATGAACTGCCCGCACCACATCAAGATCTACGCGAGCGACCACCACTCCTACCGCGACCTGCCGGTTAGGCTCGCGGAATTCGGTACCGTCTATCGCTGGGAACAATCCGGCGAGCTCGGCGGCATGACCCGCGTCCGCGGCTTCACGCAGGACGACGCCCACCTTTTCTGCACCCCTGACCAAGTCGCCGCCGAAGTCACCGGCTGCCTCGACCTGGTCAAAAAAGTCCTCAACACCCTCGGCATGCATGAATACCGCGTGCGCCTGTCACTACGCGATCCCGAGTCCGACAAATACGTCGGCTCGCCGGAGAACTGGGACAAGGCGGAAGCCGCGCTCCGCCAGGCCGTGCAAACGCTCGGTGTGGAATACACCGAAGAACTCGGCGAGGCCGCTTTCTACGGCCCGAAGATCGACTTCGTCGTCAAGGACGTCATCGGCCGCGACTGGCAGCTCGGCACCGTGCAGGTGGACTACAACCTGCCCGTGCGTTTCGGCCTCAGCTACGTGGGTGCGGACAACCAACAGCACGTGCCCGTGATGATCCACCGCGCGCCGTTCGGTTCGCTGGAGCGCTTCACCGGCCTGCTCATCGAGCACTTCGAAGGAAAATTCCCCGCCTGGCTCGCGCCCGAGCAAGTCCGCGTCATCCCGATTTCCGAAAAGACCCTCGAATCCTCCGAAGCCACCGCCGCCATGCTCGCCGATGTCGGCGTGCGCGTTTCCGTGGACCGCAGCAACGAGAAGGTCGGCGCGAAAATCCGCAACGCCCGGCTCGACCGAGTGCCTTACATGCTCGTCATCGGCGCCAAGGAAGTCGAGGAAGGCACCGTCTCCGTCCGCCACCGCGACAACGAGGACCTGATCACCCTCACGCTGGAGGAGTTCACCGCCAAGATCACCACCGAGATCAAGGAACGGAGTTTGTAAAACACCTAACGTCTGGCCACATGACCGGATCGTGCCGGTCTGGATCCGTGTAATTCCCCAGCGGACAGCACAGCGGCTAAAAACCGAAGATCCTCAGCCGTGAACTTGACTGAGGTTCGCGGTGAGATTGTACCGTAGATCTCACTCGTTTCCGAGATGGCGCTAAAAACGCCACCTTCAATCTTCGATCTGCTCCAGCAGCAGCTTGAGGATCTTCCGAGCCGAGTCCGGGATCACGGTGCCGGGGCCGAAGATGGCAGCGGCTCCGTTTTGATAGAGGAAATCGTAGTCCTGCGCGGGGATCACCCCGCCACAGACGACCATAATGTCTTCGCGGCCGAGTTTTTTCAGCTCGGCCATGAGCTGGGGCAGCAAGGTCTTGTGACCGGCCGCTAGAGAACTCATGGCGACGATGTGGACGTCGTTCTCCACCGCTTGCTTCGCCGTCTCCGCCGGAGTCTGGAACAGCGGGCCGATGTCCACGTCGAAGCCCATGTCCGCGTAGGCGGTGGAAACCACCTTGGCACCGCGGTCGTGGCCGTCCTGCCCCATCTTGGCAACCATCAGACGCGGGCGGCGGCCCTCGGCGGCTTCGAATTGTGCGATGAGGTCGGGGATGTCTTTCATGTCACCTTGGTTGAGGAACTCCTTGCCATAGACGCCGGAAATGGAGCGGATGACCGCCTTGTAACGGCCGAAATGTTTCTCCATGGCGTCGGAAATTTCCCCCAGCGAAGCACGGGCTTGTGCGCACTCGATGGCGAGCGCGAGCAGATTCCCCTCCCCTCCGCCGGCGCAATCACAGAGCGCCTGGAGCGTGGCCTGGCACCTCGCCTCGTCGCGCTCGGCGCGGAGTTTCTTCAGCCGCTCGATCTGTGAGATCCGGACGGCGGTGTTGTCCACGTCGAGGATGTCGATCGGGTCTTCCTTCGCGAGGCGGTATTTGTTGACGCCGACGATGGTCTCTTCGCCGGAGTCGATGCGCGCCTGGCGGCGGGCGGATGCTTCCTCGATGCGCATCTTCGGGATGCCGGCTTCGACCGCCTTGGACATGCCGCCGTATTCCGCGGCTTCCATGATGTGCGCCCAGGCGCGGTGGATGAGCTCTTGGGTGAGGGATTCCAGATAGTAGGAGCCGCCCCATGGGTCGAGCACGCGGCAGATCGACGTTTCATCCTGGAGGAAAATCTGCGTGTTCCGCGCGATGCGGGCAGAGAAATCCGTGGGCAGCGCGATGGCTTCGTCGAGCGCGTTGGTGTGCAGCGACTGGGTGTGGCCGAGTGTGGCGGCCATCGCCTCGATGCAGGTGCGCGAAATGTTATTGAAAGGATCCTGCTCGGTGAGCGACCAGCCGGAGGTCTGCGAGTGGGTGCGCAGCGCGAGCGACTTCGGGTTCTTCGGGTTGAAGGTCTTGACGATCTTCGCCCACAGCACGCGGGCGGCGCGCATTTTCGCGACTTCCATAAAGTGGTTCTTCCCCTGCGCCCAGAAGAACGAGAGCCGGGGCGCGAAGGCGTCGATATCGATGCCCGCCGCGATGCCGGTGCGGAGGTATTCCCAACCGTCGGCGAGCGTGTAGGCCATTTCCAGATCGGCGGTGGCACCGGCTTCCTGCATGTGATAGCCGGAGATGGAAATGGAGTTGAATTTCGGCATCTTCTGCGAGGTGAACTCGAAGATGTCGGCGATGATCTTCATCGAGGGCTCCGGCGGATAGATGTAGGTGTTCCGCACCATGTATTCCTTGAGGATGTCGTTCTGAATCGTGCCGGCCAGCTGATCCAAAGTCGCGCCTTGTTCCAACGCGGTGACGATGTAGAACGCGAGGATGGGCAGCACCGCGCCGTTCATGGTCATGGAGACGGAAACCTTGTCGAGCGGGATGCTGTCGAAGAGCACCTTCATATCCAGAATGGAATCGATGGCGACACCGGCCTTGCCGACGTCACCGACGACGCGCTCGTGGTCCGAGTCATAACCACGGTGGGTGGCGAGGTCGAAGGCGACGGAAAGGCCCTTTTGCCCAGCCGCCAGATTGCGTCGATAGAAAGCGTTCGACTCCTCGGCGGTGGAGAACCCGGCGTATTGGCGGATGGTCCACGGCTGGAAGCAATACATGGTGGCGTAGGGGCCGCGCAGGAACGGCGCGATGCCGGCCTGGTATTTCAAGTGCTCCATGCCCGCGATGTCGTCTTCCGTGTAGAGCGGCTTGACGGGGATTTTCTCCATGGTGTCCCACACGATCTCGCCGATGGGCTTGCCAAGGTCTTTTTCCAGCGCCTTGGCCCACTGGTCATGGCCGGTCTTGGAGGGCGCGGCGGTGTAGGGAATGTCTGCGAATGATGGACGGCTCATTTTGGTAAATGCTGAAAAGCTGAGATGCTGAAAAACTGAAATGAAGATTAGATGACTCCGGCTCCTTGGAGAAGTTGTTGGTTCAGTTCGTAGTTGTTGCTGCGGACGTTCACAAAATCATCGACACCGGCGGCTCGCCACGCGGCTTCGTGATCGGCGGGGGCCCCGGCGACTAGGAGGGTGATGTCCGGCCGGGCTGCTTTCACGGCAGCGGCGAGCGGGGCGACGGTTTCCTGGTAAGTGGCGTCGTCCGAGGTGATGACGGCGATCCCGGCCTTGCTGGCGGTGATGGCCTGCACGGCTTCCGCGACATCCGCAAAATCACGCGTGCCATCGATGACAAATCCGGCGGCTTCGAAGAACGAGGCGGTCCAGTCGGCTCGCAGGCGGTAACGGCCAGACGGGCCGATGTTTAGCTGAAGGATGCCGGGAGCAGCGCCGGTTTTTGCGGCGAAAGCAGCGGATGCATCTCGCAGCGCCTCATATTCCTCAGCGGCACGGTGGGCGGGCAATGCGGTGACGGTGGGCGCGCCTTCGCCGTTAGTGAGGCCGGTGGCGATGGCGATGGAAACCTTGCCGGCTCCGTTCTTCGCAGCGGCGATCGCCTGCTCGACCATCGACGCATCCGCGGAAGCGGTGACCGCGGCGGTTTCCGGCGTGCTTGGCGGGGCCTTGGCCGCCTTGCACTCGGGCGTGAGCACCATAAGTTTTTTGCCTTTCAAATCGGGATACATGTTCGAGCCGATGATCTTGTCCTTGCGGCGGCGGATGTTCTGGAACTTCGCCTGGCAGACGGCTTGCACCGACTGTTGGACGGAGCCGTTTTCGAGACAGGCGAGCATGCCGCCTTGTTTCTCGATGCCTTGGAAAATCTCCCAGCTCTTGGCGGCGATCTGGTCGGTGAGCCACTCGATGTAGGTCGAGCCGCCGGCCGGATCGATCACCCGGTCAAGTCCGCACTCCTCGCGGAGGATGGTGTGGATGTTGCGGGCGATGCGGCGTGAGAACTCGTCGGTTTTGCCGGAAATTTCATCGAAGGGACCGATGTGCAGGCTGTCCACGCCACCGACGACGGCGGCGAAGGCTTCCGCGGTGACGCGCAGCATGTTGGTGTGGGCGTCGTAGGTGGTCTTGTTCCACTTGGAGGTGCAGGCGTCAATGTGGACCGGCGCGTCTTCCACGCCATAAGCCGCGGCGACCTTGCTCCACAACCAGCGCGCGGCACGGATCTTGGAGATTTCCATGAAATAGTCCGAACCCACCGCCAGGCGGATGCGGATGCGCGGCAGGACGCTTTCAGATGATAGACCGCGGGCCTTCATTTCCTCAAGATAACAGACGAGCGTGGCGACGATGTAAGCGAGCTCCTGCGTGGCGGTGGCGCCGGCGTTGTGATAGACATCGCCCTTGACCGCGATGGTGCGGAGCTGCGGCGCGCTTTGGATCGCGTAGGCCGTGAGCGCCGCCATGTGGTCGAAGCGGGTCTTGAGCGACTGATGGAGCGCGCCCTTGGCGACGAGTTCCCCCAGCGGATCATTTTCAAATCCACCGCGGAGCTGGGAGGCGGGAACCCCGAGCTGCTCGGCAGCGGCGATGACAAGAGCGGCGACGGGCACGCTGGACGCGCCGGTCTGCCAGTAAGTGGAGACGGCATCGACGGCGACACCGGCGAGCGCGGTTTTCACATCGTCCACGGTATGGAGGGCCACGCCGCCCTTGCAACACTCCGCCTGGCCGCAACCGACGGCGATGTTCAACTCACTCTGTCCGCCATTGAGGCCTTCATGGATCATCGAGTTGAGTTCCACGGGACTGCCCGCCTTGAGTTCCTGCGAGACTTCCCACCCGGCTCTGAGAAAACCTTCGGCGTGACTGCCGCGGACGAGCGAGCCCGCGCCGGGCAAGTCGTTGCGCTGTTCCAGATTGGCAATGTCGTCGCGCCGATAGATCGGCTGGATGGTGATGTCCTCGTAGGTCTTGCTAACGAGGAGTTTTTCGAAGGGCGCGCCCTTGAGTAGCGCCACCGCGGCGGCGTGCCATTGATCGTAGGTGTGTTCCGGGAATTCGGTGAGGAGTTGTTCCATGGTGGTAAATGCTGAGAAGCTGAAATACTGAAATCAGAACTTGGTGTTCCGCATGTCGCCGGTTTGCAGGAACATCTCGTGAAAGGCGAAGGCGGAGCGGAACGACTGCGGTGTGTGCCCGTTTTCAGTCAGCTTGAAATAGCTCCAGAGTAGGTCCTGATAGGACGGGTCCACGCAGTTCTTGATG
>JBEDKU010000072.1:0-3286 GCA_041172045.1 Verrucomicrobiota bacterium
GACAAGGATGACGAGGATCTTGAGAAGAAACTCGGCGTCACCCTGATCACCCTCCACGCGTCAAAAGGTCTGGAGTTCCCCATCGTTTTCCTCGTCGGCCTCGAAGAAGGATTCCTGCCCCACACCCGCAGCATCGCAGAGGGCACCAAGGACGAGGAGCGGCGCTTGTTATACGTCGGCATCACCCGCGCGCAGGACCTGCTCACGATGACCTATTGCTCCACCCGCATCAAGTGGGGCCAGGAAACCGGCTGCCAGCCCAGCAGCTTCATCGGCGAGCTGGACGACGAGCATCTGCTTCACACCACCTACGACGACATCCTCGGCGCCGCCCCGAGCACCGACGAACTCGACAATTTCTTCGGCGGGCTCAAGGGGCTGTTGGACGATACCTGAAGTGAAGCGCCGGATGCCTCCGTTTTTTTTTCAGCGGTCGAACATCAGCATGAGATACGCACCGGTTTTCGGTTTGATCGGATTTACGATCCGAAGGCCCTACTTCAGCGCACCCTTATAAATCTGCCCGTCCTTCATGACGACTGCGAGGTTTTTCTCTGGATCGGCGATGAGGCTGATGTCAGCCAGAGGATCGCCATTCACTAACAAAAGGTCCGCATAAGCGCCTTCCTCGACCACTCCGAGTTTTCCCGGATAGGGATTGCGCGGGCCGCTCAGGGTGAGCAGTTCGGCATTTTGCGAAGTGGCCATTTGCAGGATTTCGGCATTTGAATACCACTGGCTCAGGCGGGTGAGTTGTTTGCCTTGGGTGACGACATTCGCCGGACTGAAGAGCATGTCGGTGCCGAAGGCGGTTTTGATCTTGTGCTTCTTCGCGAGTCTATAGGCGGCGTCGGTGCCGGCGAACATCTGGAGTTGTTTGATTCTGTTGGGCGAGCCTTCGGCAAACGCGGTGGGCGCGTCAGGATCCTCCATGAAGGGTTGCAGGCTCCACCAGACGCCCTTTTCGGCGATGAACTTCGCGGTGTCCTCGTCGATGAGTTGGCCGTGTTCGAGGCATTTCACCCCGGCTTCGACCGCGGTGCGGATGGCCTTGGGCGTGTAGGCGTGGACGGTGACGTAGGTGCCCCAGTTTTCCGCGGCGCTGACGGCGGCGGCAAACTCGGCGGAAGTGTATTGCGTGACGTCGAGCGGATCATAGCTGGAGGAAACACCGCCGCCGGCCATCAACTTGATCTGGGTGGCACCGTTGCGGAGTTGCTCGCGGACGCGCTTGAGTACTTCGTCCGGGCCGTCGGCGATCATGGTCATGCCGGTTTTCTCCATGTAAGTGAGCGGAGCGTTGCCGTCTTCCGGCACTTCGTTCGGCATGCGGAAGTCCCCATGACCGCCGGTCTGCGAGATGGTAGCTCCGGACGGATAGATGCGCGGGCCGTGGTGCAGGCCTTGGTCGATGGCGGCCTTGAGGCTCATGGAAGCGCCGCCCAGATCGCGGACGCTGGTGAAGCCGCGTAGGAGCTGTTTCTCCGCGGCGCGGGCGGCGACGAGGGTGATGTAGCCGATGTCCGAAGTGAGGCCGGTCATCAGCGGGATGCTCTCCATCATGGTGTGGACATGCGCGTCGATGAGACCGGGCATGAGGGTCTTGCCGCCACCGTCGATGATCACGGTGTCCGCCCGCCGGTCGGTGGGAATGGGAGCGGCGGAGATTTTTTCGATCTTGTTGCCGCGGACGAGCACGTGGGACGGAGCGGTGAGTTTGTCAGACTTCCCGTCGAAGATGCGGACGTTCTGAAAAAGGGTGACGCTATCAGGAGCCTTGGCCGGGGCTGCCGGAGCCGGGCCGGATTCCTGACCGGTGAGTGAAACCGCGGCGGCGATGCCGAGGACGGCGGTGGCGAGGAGGAGGGGCGATGGTTTCATGGCTTTTTGATAACGACGCCTACCGTTCCAACAGAAGAGTTACTGGTTGGAAAGCATGAAATCGCAAGTCCGGACTCGGAGACAGCGACGGGTTCGAGGCTGCGATCACCATCTGCCAAGCGCGGCGACGACGGTCAGCGTGCTGTCCTCACCCGGATGGAGGAGCTTTTTCCCGACGGCAGCTTCAGGGAAGGCGGCTTCGAGGCAGGGAGAGTCCGCGGTCTCAGCGGCGAGTACGCCGCGGGTGGGAATCGAGATTGATCCCTGGCAGATTCTTCCGCCCCAGGGATCGATGTAGCTGATAGGAAAGGACGTGACCCCGGAATCCAACTTGCCGGGCACCGAGATGATGGTCACGAAATGTGCGTCGAGCATGATCCACTGGGGCGGCTTGCCGTTTTCGCCGCGGCGGACGTAGCGGCGGAGGCTGATGATGGGTGGCAGGCCTTTGTCGAGGGAGGTTTCCAAACGTTGATGGACCCGGGCGAGAAGTTTTTTCTGAGTTTCCCCGGGTTTGGAAAACAAAACCTCGTGAGTCATCAGCGGCAGGAAGCGGCCACGGGTGAGTTCGTTGCCGATGTCGCAGAGGTCCACGAGGTTGACACCTTTCCGAGACCAGCGGGGACGGCCTTTGATGGAACTGGAGGGTCGCATGCCGGACTCGCGGATCACGGTGTAGATGCGCTGCTTGTCGGTTTCGCCGGCGATGGCATCGGACGCGCGCTGCCAGGCGGGACTGCCGAAGCGGAACGCGTTGAGCAACGCGGTGGGACCGCAGGCGTTCCCGGCGACGACGAGTTGGTTGGCCGGCTTGGCCAGTAAGTTGGGAGCTTCCCGCATCGGAGGTGCCGCCAGCGCCGGGCCGCAGCACGCGAGGAGAAAACTATTTCTGAACAGCCGGAACATAGGTTTCAACGCGGCGGTCGTTGGAGGGCTTTGCGTCGCTGCGACCGTCGGAAAGCCGGACACTCGAATCATAACGCATGCCGGTGGTCGTCGGCTGGGTGATGGGCACGCGGATGGTCCGCACGCCGTTGACCGGGAGCGTGGTGATGTTGGAATCGACCACGCCGCCGGGGGTGGAGATCCGGACCGCGGTGTTGACGAGCGGTTCGGTGCCACGGTTCTGGACGAGCACCTCGACCTCGCCGTAAGGATTTCCCGGAGTCGTTGGGATCACACGCTGGGAAGCGACGGCGGCATCGTAGATTCCCGGGGAATTGCGATTCAGGACACGGCTCAGGTCGGGCATCCCCTGCCCCAGAGCGGCATCGGCGCCGGCCTCGCCGCCGTCGTTCAGATTCGCCAGGATGAGGTCCAGCGCCTGCTGGTTGGAGAGGTTTTTCGATCCGGGCTGGCTCATCAGCGCGGCGATGGCGCCGACGACGATGGGACTGCTGAAGGA
>JBEDKU010000073.1:0-5870 GCA_041172045.1 Verrucomicrobiota bacterium
TATCACCTGGAAACCAAGACCCGCCTGACCGCCCGACTCCAGGAACTCATCGCTAACGGCCGCGAAGCCATCCCTCGCGAGATCCGCTTCTCCACCTACACCCTCCGCTACCCCGAGTCCGCCTGGCTCCGCATCGAAGGCATGGAAAAACATTGGGAACGCGCCGATGTCCACGCCAAGCTCGCAGCCGACCACTCCTTGTGGGTCGAAACCAAAAACATCTCCGTCCTGCGCTTCCAGTTCTCCACCCCGCCCGGCCGCATCACCATCGATGACCAGATACTCGAACTGGACGGAACCGACAAGCCGGTCGCGTGGCTGGTCAAGCAGGAGGGGAAATGGAATCGATCACCCTCCAATCCCGAAGCCCTCCGCAAGCGCCCCGGCCTCACCGGTCCCGTGGACGATGCGTTCATGGACTCCTTCGTCTTCGTCCGCCCGACCGGCAAGCCGCTCAATCCGGCGGTCGGCACCTGGGCCACCAGCGAACTCACCGCCGCCCGCCAACTCTGGCACGACGTCTTCCGCGGTGACGCCCCCGTCATCGACGACACCGCCCTCACCGCCGCCGATGTTGCGAACAAGAACCTCATCCTCTGGGGCGATCCATCCTCCAACAGTGCCATCGCCAAGCTGCTTCCCAAGCTCCCGCTGCAATGGGATTCCAAAAATCTCGTCTTCCGCGGCCAGACCTACTCCGCCGCCGACCACGCGCCCATCCTGATATTCCCCAATCCAGTTAGCCCCGGCCGTTACATCGTGCTCAACAGCGGCATCGACTTCCGTGGCGACGCCTTTGGCACCAACGCGCATCAGACCCCCAAGCTCCCGGACTGGGCCATCGTCGATCTCAAGACGCCGCCCGACCAGCGCTGGCCTGGGAAAATCGTGACCGCCGGCTTCTTCGACGAAGCGTGGAAGTAACCGGATCACTCGCCCACATAACTCAGCAGCAGCGCCAGCGCCGCACGGATGGAATTCAGCGAGGCGGTCTCGCTCGCCGTGTGGTAGCCCGTCGTGGGAATCTGCAAGGTCGTGCCGCTGATCTCGCCGTTAGTCGCCGCGATCAGCCGGCCCAGCTCCGTCCGCCCGAGAGAGAGTTTTTTCTGCCGTGTCTCGTTCTGCGCCTCCACGTAGGCGTCCTTGTAACTGCACTCGATCCCGAGATTCCGGCATTTTCCGCCCAGTTCCGCCGTGATCTGCGGGTCGAAGTCCGCGCTCGCGTCCTTGTTCCGCAGCACCAGATGCTGCGCCTCCGCCGCCTCGCGGGTCGGATAGGGGCTGGTGTCCAGCACCAGCAGACGCCGCGTCCGGATCTGCTGCCGGAGGAACCACGACAGCGCATACCGCCAGCTCCGCCCGGCCTCCTCCTGCGCGGTGAACAACACCGTACCCTGGAATCCACGGCGGAACAGGAACACCAGCAGCGCCACCGACAGCACGTTGTCGAGTTGCCCGGAAATGCAGCCGTCCTGCACGCACAAGCGGTCGAGGAAGGACACCGGCGTGCCCGGTTGCAGGAAGCCGAGCCCGTCGATTTCGAAAATCAGATTGTTCCGGTATGGGCAGACATACGAGTGGGTGATCCGCCCTTGGCCCAGATAAGTGCCGGCGTAGGGGATGTGCGCCTGCACCCGCTGGCCGGTGAAGCGGTCCTGGATCATGCCCAGCATCTGCTCCGAGACCGAGTCACCCGTCTGCTCGCTGCGGTTGCTCGCGAGGAACGCGGAATACTGGAACTCGTTCGGACCCGTACACACCAGCCCGTGCCGGTCGATGTGGGCGGACAGCACCAGGCTCTGCGGGTCCCTGCCTCGCGCCACCAGCACGCCCTGATAGTAAGTCAGCTCCAGGTCCAGCTCCTGCAACTCCCGCATCAGCACCCGGAAAAACGAATCCTCCGCCCCCACCACCGACGGCTCGCGGATCAGGTTCCGCAGCAGGTCCAGGAAATCAGCGAGTGTCGAGGAATCGGAGCGGATGGCCATTTGACGCCGCCCGTAGCAGAATGAATGCCGGAGTGCGCGAAGCTCAGCTCGCGCCCAGGGCAGCTCCGGCTCTGCCGGATGCGGGGCGGAGCTCTTCACGGAGCGCGGATCTTTAGGCCGCCCGCGAAGCGAGTAGCCCATGTGAAGCCGAAAAACCTCGAGCAACATGGATACGCCCTCTTCCGGCGACGGGCGATAAAGGGAAGGACGGTCTCCGAGGCCTTGGCCTGCCATCGCGCGCAAGCAGTAGAAACCCGGGCCCGATGCCTTGGGATCGAGTTATCGCCGCGCGGTCATCGCGCAACGACACCCTGACATCGCGCACAAGCGGTGGAAACAAGGGATCGTCGCCTCGGGATCGAGTTTTCCACGCCCGTGCATCGAGAATCCCGGCGTCTGGGTCGCGGCCCGGCGCTGTGGCGGCGGATTGAAGTCGTCATGGACGATCTGAAACCGCGATCACTTCTTCGATCAAACGGACGGCAGCAGGCGATATCGGGCGTTTTTTCAAGGAGACAATTCCAGCATGGCTCGTGGGTGTCGTGCCCGCGAAGTCGATCACGGCGAAATCCCTGACATAAGATCTCCGGCGTAACGCGAGTTCGGTGAGGGCGCTCACGGCGTCGCTTTCCAAGACGATGCTCTTAAGGGTGGAGAAATGACTGCAAATCGCCGAGGGGCGAAAAGGTGGCAGACTTGAACCTGTCGCGGCATCAGGGGAGGATTGTTGAGCGAACCACTCGTGCGCCCAAATCGGCATCTTCGGGAAAACCACCGGATAGGCCAGCAGGTCTGGAAGTGGAACGGCTTTTCGCTTCGCGAGCGGATGCCCTCTCCGGCAGAACCACTGGAGGCGGCTGGGCGCTAGCTTTCGAATCGTGAGATCTCCCGCCTCTCGCAGTTCGGCGATGTCGGCCACGAAAAAATCGATGTGCCGGTCCCGGAGCATTTCGGGAAACACCTTATACTGGTCGACATGGATTACCACGTTGAGTCCGGGATGCCGTCCAAGCATCCTGCCGACCGCCGTTCCGACGAGCGTTTCCGCCATCAGCGGACCGGCTCCGATCGTTAAACTGGTCGGTCCGTTTCCGTCAAAATGGCTTGCCGACTGCCTGAGGTCGTCGAAACCGCCAAGCACCTTCTTCGCGTCTCCGATCATGGCCGCTCCGAAGGCCGTGAGCTTCAGTTCCGCGCCACGTTCGAACAGCGCGTGACCGAACCAGCTTTCCATCCGCTGAATGCTTTTGGTGATGGCCGGTTGGCTTACGTTCACCAACTTGGCCGCCCTAACGAAGTTGCGGCTTTCCGCCGCCGCCACGAAATACAGAAGATGCCTGAGGTCAATGTCAGCCATATAACCGGAGGTTATGGGGAACAGACAAAAATTGCAATGAACAAACGGGCGGATTCGAATAGTCAACGAGTGCTGCGGTTAGCCGCCGCTTGAGCCCCCCCAAACAGGAACCCACCCGCACGCATATGAACGATTTCACCAACGACCCATCCAACGTCTTCCCCCGCCGCCGCTTCCTCGGCGGACTTGCCGCCGCAGGTTCGGCATTCACCTTACCCGCGACTTTGCTCGGCCAGGAGTCTTCGCAGGCTGCGCAGCCCGCGGCCCCGCTCAAAGGACACTTCCATCCCAAAGGCAAGGCACCCTCGAAGTTTACTATCGATATTCTCAAACAAGCCGGCAGCACCCTGCCATTTGACGACACCCGCGATTTCAATGAGCAGAAAAGAGGCCTCATCGCTCCGATGAAGGAGATGAAAATCATGGCGGACGGCGGCCACGTCGCGTGGGACATGGAGCGCTTCCAGTTCGTTCACCAGCAGGAAGAATTTGACAGCATCCACCCGTCGCTGCTGCGCCAGGCCAGACTGAACAACAACTATGGCGTGTATGAGGTGATTCCCGGGATTTATCAGGTGCGGGGTTTCGATCTCTCGAACATCACCTTCGTCCGCGGCAAGACCGGGTGGATCGCTTTTGATCCGATGATCTCGGCGGAGACCGTGCAGGCTGCGTGGAAGCTGTTTCAGGAGCACGTGGGGGAGGGGCTTCCGGTCGCGGCGGTCATCTATTCACACACCCACGGCGACCACTGGGGCGGCGTTCGCGGCTTGGTCAAGGAAGAGGACGTGCGTGCGGGCAAGGTCGTAGTTATCGCCCCGGATGGATTCATGGACCACACGATTTCCGAGAACGTGTATGCCGGTAATGCCATGAACCGTCGGTTGTTCTATCAATACGCCCTGCTGCTGCCTGCCAGCCCGCACGGTTTCGTCGATATGGCGCTTGGCAAGGGTGTTTCCTCCGGCACTTCGGGGCTGATCGCGCCAACCCGTTTGGTAGCCGATGCGATCGAGGAGTTCGAGGTCGATGGTTTGAAGATGGTTTTCCAAAACACGCCGAACACCGAGGCCCCGCGGGAAATGAACACCTACATCCCCAGCATGAAGGCGCTGTGGATTGCGGAAAATGTCTGCGCGACCCAGCACAACATCTACACGCTGCGGGGTGCCCCTGTCCGCGACGCGTTGAACTGGTCCAAATACATCGCCCAGGCGCTGCACCGCTTCGGGATGGAAGCAGAGGTCATGTTCGCATCCCACCACTGGCCGCGCTGGGGCAACGCCCGCGTGCAGGAGGTGCTCCGCGCCCAGCGCGACCTCTACGCCCACCTCAACAACCAGGTCCTGCATCTGGCCAACCAGGGCGTGACCATCAACCAGGTCCACAACGTTTACGAACCACCCACAACCTTGCAGAACCAGTGGCACTGCCGCGGTTATCACGGCTCCGTCGAGAACAACAGCCGCGGCGTCATCCAACGCTTCCTCGGCTATTGGGACGGCAACCCGGTCAATCTCCTCCCTCCACCGGAGGCGGAGTCAGGCGCCGTTTTCGTCGAGATGATGGGGGGGGCGGAAAAAATCATCGCCAAGGGCCAGGAACTCTACAATCAGGGCAAATACAAGGTTGCCCAGCAGGTCGTCAACAAGCTCGTCCAGGCCGATCCGAAGAACGAGACGGCCAAGGACTTGCTCGCAGATATCTTCGAGCAGATCGGCTACCAGCAGGAAAACGCGGGATTACGCAACAGCTTCCTCGCTGCCGCCTATGAGCTCCGCACCGGCATTCCACAGGGCGCGATCGCCAGCTCCAGCAGCCCGGATGTGGTCCGCGCCATGTCCACCGAGCTGTTCCTCAATTTTCTCGGCATCCGCATGGACAGCAAAAAAGCCGAAGGCATGCGCTTCACCATCAATCTCATCACGCCCGACAACGGTGAGAAGTTCGTTGTCGAGTTAGAAAACGCCACCCTGACCAACATCCAGGGATTTCTCGCCGAAAAACCGGACCTCACTCTCACCATCAACCGCTCCGACCTCGAACTCTCGATGATGGGCGTCAAGCCGATCGAGGCTCAGATCAAGGACGGCACCGCGAAGTTCGTGGGCGATGTGGGCGTTCTGGCCAAGCTCGCCGCCACCATGGTCGAGTTCGACCCGCGCTTCGAAATCATGCCGGGCACCAAGGCCGCGGCTGCGGGAGAGACCGAGGCGGACGCCGTATTCGAGGCCACCGTGGGTGCGGTGATTTGTGAATGATTCCAAACCGGCGGTTAAATTCAATATTTGGACTTCGATAAAGCATCCCATGATTCGAAAAACTAGCATTGCCCTCTCCACAATTGTTTTTGCGAAATCCAGGATGCTCCTCCGTGCCGAGGAATCCGGAGACACTGAGTCCTACAATGATTTAGCCCTCCAACTGGTCAATCCGGTTGCCTCGTTGCTCACCATGCCCTTGCTGAACAACGTCGATTGGGGTGGGGGACCCGATGGCGACGGCTTCCCATACCGGATCAACAT
>JBEDKU010000074.1:0-3556 GCA_041172045.1 Verrucomicrobiota bacterium
CAGCGGTCCGGTAGGCTTCCGGCGGCCAGGTCTCGTGACCGGGTTCGCCCGGCTCGGGAATGGTATGGAAACTCCAGACCAGCGCGCCCGTCCTGACATGGTAAGCGCGGATGTGTCCCGGGGCGGCGGGTGCGGGTCCTTCGCCGAGCCGCATGCCCATGATCAGGAGGTCGTTGAAGATGATGCCGGGTGTGTTTGCAGAGAGGTGGAGTTTCTCCGCGCCGGGCCGGAGTCCCGCTTTGAGATCTACGCTGCCGCCATTGCCGAAGGTGCTGATCCGCTTGCCCGTGCGCGCGTCGATGGCGTGCAGCAAGTGGTCGTTGGCGTAGAAAATCCGGTCTTCCCCGTCGCCGGACCAGTGCACCAATCCACGATTCACCCCGCCCTTCGGCAGACCGTCCTTGGCGGGATCGAATCGCCACAGTTCCTTGCCGCCTGCCGCGTCCAGTGCGAACAACTGCAAGTCCGGCGTGGTGCCGAAGAGCACTCCGGCGACCACCAGCGGATTGCACTGGATCTGCGAGCGGTTCTGCGCGTCCGCGCCGCCCGCCTGATAGGTCCACGCGGGCTTGAGCTCAGCGACGTTGTCCGGGGTGATCTGCCGCAGCGCGGAATACTGGCTGCCGGCCTTGTCGCCCAGGTAGCAGTTCCAGTCAGCCTCCACCGCAAGAGCGGGCACGGGGCAGCAGAGGAGGAGGGAGATCCATTTGATGGGGCTTGGCATGGGCGTCATGCAAACGGGAAACATCCGGTGCTTATTTCAATCGCCCGCGGGATGCTATGCGGAACCCTTCGTGCATGGTCCCGGCTTCAGCCTGCCTTGATGGTGAAGGGGGGCACTTGCCTCGGGAGCAGTCCCGAATCACAGAAATTGAGTCGGGCAAGTCGCTCTCCCGATACGCACCTCTCCAATTGGCCGAAATCTCCCGAGATTGGCTCTACCTCGTCACGGCAACACCGGGTGTTTGAGAATGCGCGTGTTGTGGGAAGTCGAAGGTCAGGACGAGCGGTTCAGTCCCCGTGTTCTCGATTTCCACGCCGCCACGGTTAAGCGCGGCCTGGGTAATGAATCCAATCTCAGGATAGATTTCGCCAAGCTTCATGTCCTGGTGATATCGCACTTCGAGCTTTCCAACCCGGCCGCGTCCGCGGTTCGTGTGGAACAGGGTGGGGCTCTCCGGGTGGAAATTCGTCTTGGCGCCCGGTGCAAGGGTGAGACGGAGAATGGAGGCCTTCTGATCGCCGAGGAAATCACCGTAAACAATCCACTTTGCGTCCACTCCCTCGCCGGAAAATTCTTCGGCGGTGATGGCCGGGCGCGAATTCTTCGCCACGAAGTCAGGGTCCTGATTGGCTTTGAAGTCGAGGGTGTCTACCAGGTATTCCCAGTCTTCGTGCTTGTCCTTCGGATAGTCCTGTTCGCGGCAGGCGTAAAACGCATCAGCCGCTCCGATCCGTCCATCCAGGGTCAGGTCCTCGGCGAGGAAATGCTCGTCCATCGTCACGTGCAACTCGTGCGTGCAAAGGTCCGTCGGCGAGTGCAGCACGCCATTCGGCATCACGAAGCCGTTATCCAGTTGCATCATCGTGTGCGGCGACAGGTGACGCACGCCGTTGTAATCGCCCTGTCCCCAACGCTTCATGCAGGCGAGGAACTGGTCCTTCGTCACGAACGGGTAGAGGCCCATGGCCGTGGTGTGATAGTGCGACGGACTGACTCCGGGATTGTCGAAGGAATTGATGTCGTAAACTTCCCACTTCGCCCAGTGAAGGTGGTGGGGAATGGGGTTCAGGTTGTCGAACTTCTTGGACACGATCGGCCAGGTGGCCTTGCCGAACAAGGATTTCGCAAAAGCGGTGACTTTCTCTCCCATGATAGCTTCCGGATTGGTCTCAATCAGATCCTGCAGTGAGATGACTTGCCCGCCGGGCGTGAGGACATGTGCTTCTCCTTCACGAAAGGGCGCCTTTCCCGTGCGGGTATCGACGACGCCTGTCACAATGGGCACGGTGCAGCACATCCAGACTTCATCGAGACCCGTCCCATTCATATAGTCGGGGTAGTAAGATTTCTCATCCAGGCGAAGGCGCTTTCCCGGCGTGCAAAACGTTCGGCCGGCATAGCGGTGCAGAAGCTGCAGCACACCGTCGTTCTGATTGAGGCAATCATCGAGAATCGAATCCGATCCTCCATCGATGACATCGTGTTGTGGATACTCGTGCAGTTTATCCGCGAGAATTGAAGTCGAAGCAGTCATGGCAAGTGGATTTTGAAGTTAACGTAGTAGAGTGGGAAGAGTGAATGGCCCCAACTCGCGGGGACTCGTCAAGTCAAGTGACGGATGAATGCAAGCCGCCAATCCATGGGTGGGCGGCGGGATGTGAAGGGTTGGGGTAGTCTCAAAGAGCTTTGTCGACCTTGATCATGGCTTCGAGGATGTGTTGCCAGGTGGAGGGCTTTTCGAGGACATCGTTGGAGAACATGCAGCCGTCCCAACAGATATGCTTCATTCCGCGCGAGGCGGCATCCTTGAGCCAGTAGGCGGAGGCGCGGGGGATGTCGAGTTTGCCGTTAGGATCGTCGGCGAGGCAGTGGCGGCCGGTTTTGTCGTGGGAGCCGGTGCCGTGCACGGAGCCGTCGTTCTGGGCGACGTGGAAGTCGATGGTCCACGGGCGGAGCGCGTCGGTCATGGTGGTGTAGGCGGCCCAGAACTCGTCCTCGGTATAGCCTTCCTTGAGGAGGGCTGCTTCCGGGGCGTTGTAGCCCAGCAGATAGAGATAGGTGTGGGCGAGATCGGCCTGGAAGCCGACGGTGTTCGGCATGCCGGTCGCTTCGAGGGTGTCGAGCATGGCCTTCCACGAGTGCATGCCGCCCCAGCAGATTTCGCCTTCGGCGGCGAGGCGCTCGCCGTGTTGCTCGGCGACCTTGCCGGCTTCGCGGAAGGTCTCGGCGATTTTTTGGGTGTTTCCGGCCGGGTCATTCGCCCAATCGGTGACGGAGCTGGCGGAGTCGATGCGGATGACGCCGTATTCGCGGACGCCGTGTTCGTTGAAGATCTTGGCGATGCGGCAGGCTTTCTCGACAGCGAGCACAAACTTGCGGCGGGCTTCGGCATCGCCCATGGCGGCGTCGCCAACGGTGCCGGGCCAGATCGGCGCGACGAGCGAGCCGACCTTGAGATTGTGGCTGGCGATGAGATCGGCGATTTTCCGGATGTCGGATTCCGAGGCGTCGGGATCGGTGTGCGGGTGGAAGAGAAAGTAGTCGATGCCGTCGAATTTGCGGCCGTCCACCTCGGCGGCGACCGTGAGTTCTAGCATGTGTTCGAGGGAGATCGGAGGGTGGTCGGTGCCGGGTTCCTTGCCGACGAGACCGGGCCACATGGCGTTGTGCAGTTTCATGATAGTTGAGGGTTGATAGTTGATAGGGAAGAGAAGAATTGGCTTCGAGGTTCTGTGTTTTGAAGTTCGATGTCACGCATTTCGGTAAGCTTCTATCGCGGGAGCATCGGGTTGCAGGAAGGAGCGCGGCACCCGGTCGGGTGTGAGGCGGAGC
>JBEDKU010000075.1:0-5141 GCA_041172045.1 Verrucomicrobiota bacterium
GACCTACCATTCCCAGCCCGTAACACCGTAACGATCAACAACTTAAAAAATGGCAGCGAAAAAACAGAAAACCGTCCGGGTCATCGCGGCTGAATTAGGCATGTCGCTGGGGCAAATCAACGAGGCTAAAAAGGCTGGAATTGATGCCCACGACGTGAAAGGACTACGTAAATTCAAGGCCGGAATCCCCCCACGCGTCGATTCCCGGTCGGAGTATTCCGCGCCATCGAAACCGGGGCCATCCTCCGAGATGACGCTGGATGAAATCGAGCGGGCGCTGATGGCAAAGGGAATCTCGGTCGCGGAAGCCACCACACTCAAGCGACAGCTAGAAGGTCTGAAACTTGCCGCCGCCGTGCGCAAGGAAATGAATCAATTACTATCCCGCGATGAGGTTGGGCAACGAGACATCCGAATCGGTGCCGCCGTCTCCGCAGCCCTCCGCGTGATGGAGTCCGAAATTCCCCAGCTTTGCCTTGGTCTGCCGCTTGAGCGAAGCCGGCCACTCGTCAAAGAGCGGATCCGTGCAATTCAGGGACAACTGGCAGATGGGCTTTCTCAATTCTGGGCAGAGCATCCCGAGCAATGAGCGCAGAATTCCGCACCGCCGTCTCCCCCCCCTCCGATCTCCACCCGGCGCAATGGGCGGCGTTGCATGTCCCCGTCGAAAACTCGGAACGCTCAGGCATGTTCGACCCGTCGCAAACCCGGTGGTTGGTCAAGCCAATGGGTTGCATGGGCGACTATGTGACCCGCCACATGGTGATGCTATTTCCGACCGGCGCGGGCAAGTCCACGTTTTTCGAGGCGATCACATGTTGGATCGTCTCCGAGTCCCCCGGCTCCACACTCTACGCATCGCAGACGGACTCCGACGCGCAGCTATGGGCTGAAACCCGACTCATTAAATCACTCCGTGGATGCGAACCGATCAAGCCGCTGTGGCCGTCGCAACTCCGAAACTCCGTGCGGAAGGATGCCATTGTTTGGCCGCACATGTTCCAACTTTTCGGCGGGGCGAACATGAGCAACTTCCAAGAAAAATCCATTACCTTTGGACTCGGGGACGAGGCATGGAAATGGAAGCACGGCATGGTGCGCGAGTGGCTCGGGCGATCTCACAACCGCGAAAACCGGAAGTTCGTTCTAGCATCCCAAGCGGGTGAAATCGCCACCGAGGACGGCATCGGTCAAACCTCAGAACTCCACCTGGAGCACGATAAATGCCGCAAGTGGGATTTCGCATGGCAATGCCCTTCCTGCGGATCCGTTCACCCGTTCAAATTTGAACAGCTCGCATGGGACGAAATCAAGCGCGAGAACGGCACACCCGATGACCAGGCGACCGCCGACACCGTGCGCCGGATCTGCCAGAATAAGGATTGCAAAGCGGAGTTTGCCGACACGCCTGCGAACCGCCGAATGCTGCATGACTCCTACCAGGAGAACGACGGATATTTACTGACTGACGACAACGGACTGCGCGGCTACGAGGGCTTCCACCTCGACGCCGGCGGGATCTGGTGGATCCCATGGGCGGAAGATGTGCTGCAAAAAATCGTCGCTGACCGACAGATGGCGATTGGCGATCACACCCAGCTCAAGCAGTGGTTCCAGAAGCGGCGGGCTATCGGATGGAACGAATCCCAAGGCGCGAAAACAATCACGATCCGGCAATCCGGCTACACCCGCTCCGACTACGAGGAAGCGCGGAAAATCAACAACGAAAAGATGCGATTCTGCACCATTGATGCGGGCGGTGATCACTTCTGGCTGGCAATCCGCGCATGGGCAGAGGGTGGCGATTCAAGGTTGCTCTATTGCGGCTATGAACCATCCGAGGCGCAATGCGAGGAAAAGCGGCTCATGTATGGCGTCTTACCGGATCTGACATTTCTCGATGTGGGATTCGATCAAGAACGCATGGCCGGCATTATAACGACCTACGGCTGGCAAGGTATCAAGGGCGATGGTAACCGGAAGAGCGGATGGGAATGGGAGATCAAAGCCGGACCAAAACGCGGGCAAAAAGAAACCCGACTCTATTCCCGGCCATGGCACGCGAAGGCGAAAAACGGAGCACGGGCGAAGTGCTGGCACGTCTCAACCACGCAACTCCAATACATCCTGCAACGCCTCATCGACGGGCAGGGCGCGGAATGGCTAGCCTATGACGACGCCCCACCGGCCTACGCGAAACAACTCAACGGCGAGCGATTAATGACGAAAAAAGACGCCCGTGGGCGCGATGTGGAGGAGTGGACACGCGTCGGGGCTAACCATTTTAGAGACACGGAGGTCTATTCTCTCGCCGCCGCGCTGATGTATCGGGTGTTCGCTCCGGTTGTGGATTGACCGATCCGCCCAGCCCGGTTAGGTGCATGCATGGTAAGCACAAAAGAATCGAAGCCCCCAACCCTCGCCGCAATTGCGGAGTCACTGGGAATCCCCAGGTGGAGAGCGAACCAGTTCCAAGCTCAGGGTATGCCGACTGATTCCGTTGAATCGGCTCGGGCATGGTGTGAATCCAAAGCGATGAAGTTTTACGAGTAACACCCATGCAGTCAATATCCCCGCCGGTTCATTCCGAGCGGGGATTTTTTATGCGCCTTTGACATTCGCGCCACGGTGGGGATTGCAAGCCCGTGAACGTTGTCAGCCTTGGAAATACCATTTACTCCGCCATTTACGGCGATGCTGCCGCCCAAGCCAAAATCCGGGGCGAATTATCGACGCTGGCCGTCCTGATTACCACTGACCCCAACGCATCCGCCCGCGTCACAAGCGCGACCGTGAACGGGCAAACGTTCTCCTCGCAAAGTGCGATGACGAATTTACAGCGTCTCGCCCTTCTGCGCCATGTCGTCGCCTGCATTGATCGCGGAGGCCCGATCTCCACCACCCAGATTCCAACGTTCTAACCATGGCCATCCTCAACGAATTCGGGCAACCCTACACCTTCGCGCATGCCGCCGACCGATCCAATCGGCGTGGCCCGCAGCACCAGGTGAGGAATGATGACATCGACAAGCTGATTCCGTCGCATGACCGCAGGACGCTTTGCAGCCTGTCAAATCGGCTGTTCATGAATATGGGCGTGCCTCGCGCATGTATCCTCCAAAAAGCGGATTTCGCCACGGGTGAGGCATGGATTCCATCCTACATCGGGCCTGACGCAGACGCCGGGAAAGCCATCTCAAAATTCATGGCGGATGTTTGGTATCCTCAATGCGACACACGCGGTGGGATCTTCGATTGGTGGAAAATGCTGGAGCTTTCCAGCGTCTCAATCGACCGCGACGGCGAGATTTTCTGGCTGATGGTCAAGGGTGATGATGGGTTTCCCCGGATTCAGCTCATCCCCTCGCATCGATGTTATTCGGCCCACTCAAGCGACGGGATCGTCGCAGATGAGGGACCGTTTAAAGGCTACCGCATCAACGACGGAATCATCTACTACCGCAGCGGTCGCCCCGCCGGCTCCCGCTTCAACGTTGGCACGATGGGAAGCCCAGTCTTCAAGGATGTTCCCGCCGCCGAGGTGATCCATCTTTTTGACCCGACGCACTGCGAACAGGGGCGCGGACTCCCAGCCTTCACTCATGCGCTGGAGTCGCTGAAAATGTCGCTTTTCTCGACCGAGGACGAGCGGATACGCCAGCAAATCATCTCCCGGCTCCACCTAACGATTTTCAACGACAGCGGCGGTCCCGATTTAGACGACCCAGTCAACAGCCTGGCAGGCGAGGCTTCGTTAGAATCCGGATTCTCAAGCAAGGCATTCCCCGGCGGCGTGATGTATCTCCCTGCCGAGGGCAATCAGCGCATCGAGCAGATCAAGCACGACAACCCCGGCCCGATTTGGGATTCTTTCCAAGACCGCATCGTGCGTGACGCCGTGATTTCCGTCTGGTCTTACTCCGTCTGGAAGGGCGCAGGCCAAGGCACCGCAGAACGTGGCGAGGTTCTCAAATGCCGCCGATTCGTCACCAAGCGTCAAGGTCAACTCTGGTATGGTGCCAAGCGTGCGTTCGCATGGGCTTATTCGGTCTTCGCGGAGTCTGGCAGATTCGCCCCACTGAAAAACCCGACCGCATGGAGCTTTTCCTATCCGCCACGACTAACCGTTGACGATGGCCGGGAATCAAAAATGGAACTCGATGAACTGGTCACCGGATCGCGCAACCTGGGCGAAGTGCTCGGCGCTCGTGGGCTAACCGAGGATGAATTTCTCGACCAACGCGCTCGCTCGGTGTGGCTGCGTAAATACAAAGCCAAGAGCATTTCCGATGAACTCAACGCCAAGCACGGCGCGGAAATCACCGTGGAGCCGCGTGAAATGTTCATGCAGACCGCAAACGAGATGGGCGAACAATCCGAAAAGGAGGCGCCTGAACCCCCAACCACTCAAAACGATGAACCTGATTCAGACTGAAAATAAAGCAGGCAAGGTCAAACTGACTGACGCAATCATGCCTTGGTCCGTTGAAAAACTAACCGAGGACATCGGCAAACTTTTCGGCGCAAAAGCCGCAGCAGAGGGCGCGGACTTCGGCGCGATCACGAATTGCGCGGAGAACGCCGTGGATACGCTCGAAATCGAGATCAACAGCCCCGGCGGCAGCATTTTTGATGGTTACAACATTTACAATGAGATCATATCTCTGCGTGAGCGTGGCGTTGTCGTGACCGCAACCGTCACCGGGATGGCTGCTTCGATGGCGAGCGTGATTTGCATGGCGTGTGATGTGGTCCGTATGGTGCCGCACGGCAAAATGATGATCCATGAGGCATCGCAAGGAGTCCGTGGTAATGCCGAGGAACTCCGCAAAGCCGCCGACCTGCTTGATGGGCTTTCTAGCGACATCGCTCAGATCTACGCGAACCGCACCGGCAAGCCGCTGGAAGAAATGCGCACGATGATGAAGGTAGAAACTTGGATGACTGCCAAGCAAGCGGTCGACCTTGGCTTCGCAAACGAGGTATTTGACATTCGCGGGGCAAAGCCGAAAGCAGAGTCCATGAGCATTCTCTCAAAGCTATTTCCCGGCAACGATGAGGTTTCCAAGCTGGAAGCGTCTTTCGCTGAAAACGATTCCCTCCGCAACGACCTGACCACCGCGCAAGCTCGCATCACCGAG
>JBEDKU010000076.1:0-3582 GCA_041172045.1 Verrucomicrobiota bacterium
CGGCGAAGGGATCGTAATCACAGGCGAAGGTCTCGCCAGAGCCCAGTTTCTTCGCGGCGATGGCCAGGACTCCGGTGCCGGTGCCGAGATCGGCGACGGTCCAGTTCGTGCCTTTTCGCGCGCGGGCGACGTCGACGAGCAGCCGCAGGCAGGTGGAGGTGGTGGCGTGGTCGCCGGTACCGAACGCCATTTCCGGCGGGATGACGATGATCTCGCGGTTAGGATTCGCCTTTTTCAGCGCGGCGAGTTCCTTGGGGCGCTTTTCCGCGGTGAGGACGAAAACGTCGCGCACTTTGACCGGGCGCGGGGCTTCGACGGGTTTGTTCCACTCGGCGTCGCCCATTTTCCGGACGCTGCCGCCGAATTGCGCGACGACGGCGTCGGCTTCTTTTTGAGTGTGGCAGAAGAGGCGGATGCGGATGGATTTACCGCCCTTGATCATCTCGATGACCAGATTGGGATTTCCGGCGAACCGTTCCTCCCAAGCGTCCATCCACTTCGCGGCGGAGAGTTTCGACCAGACGAACATGTGGAATTGCAGTGGGGAATGCGCTCCTTAAAAAATTGGAGCGGGCGATGAGATTCGAACTCACGACATCCACCTTGGCAAGGTGGCGCTCTACCACTGAGCTACGCCCGCGTCGGAAAACGCGTCGACGGCTTTCTACATGGGCGTGGAGGGTGGACAAGCCAAATTTTGCAAATTTTCCATGTTCATTTTTCCGGCTCCGGGTTTCTTTTCCCGCACGCATGTCCGACAAGCTCGCTGAAATCATCGCCACCAAACACCTCGAAGTCGCCGCCCTCATGCCCCGCGCGGCGCTGCTGCGGGCTGGAGCGCTGCAACGCAACGATTTCGGCGGATTCCGCGCGGCGATCGACCGCGGGCCAGGCAAGCTCGGGGTGATCGCGGAGGTGAAAAAGGCGTCGCCATCGGTCGGGCTGATCGATCCGAACTTCGACCCGGTCCGCCAGGCGAAGCGCTATCTGGAAGGCGGGGCTTCGTGCCTGTCGATCCTGACGGATGAAAAGTATTTCCAAGGCTCGCTCGCCTATCTCTCGCAGATTTCGAAATTTTCCGACGCGCCGCTGTTGCGCAAGGACTTCACCATCCACGAGGTGCAGATCCACGAAGCAGTGGTCACCGGGGCGGATGCGATCCTGCTCATCGTCGCCGCGCTGGATGATGAAACGCTGCGCCGGCTCTACGACGAGGCGAAGTCCTTCATGCTCGACGTGCTCGTGGAAGTCCACGATCTGCGGGAAATGGAGCGCGCGCTCGAACTCGGCGCGGACCTCATCGGCGTGAACAACCGGAATTTGAAGACCTTCGCCGTCGATCTCGCGACCACCGAGCAACTCGCGGAAGAAGTGCCGGACGACGTGCTGCTCGTTTCCGAAAGCGGGATCAAATCGCTCGAAGACGCCCAGCGCGTGCTCGACGCCGGGGCGAACGCGGTGCTCATCGGCGAAGCGCTGATGCGGGCCCACGATCCGTCACGGGAAATCGAGGCCTATCTGGCGTTGGAGAACATTTGATTCAACTTCAGGCTTTTTTACGCAACAGCATCCGCAGGCCGGTGAGACAGAGGGCGATCAAGCCGCTGGCGAGGAGCAGGATGTAGAACGGGCGCAAGGTGGGTCCCAGCCACGAACCCTGATGCAGTGACAGGAGCAGCTTCAGCGTGGCTTCGTCGGCGTGGAACCACTTCCCGCCCGCCTGATAGGCCATGCCGGTGACGGCGGTGACCACGAGCGGCAGCGAGAACGCAACGGCGAGCAAGCGGTGGGATTTACGGAGCGCGACCTTGGGGGTCTTGCTGGTGCACGCCATCCACAGCCCGGAAACGATGAGAAACAACAAGGCGCCGCCGAGGATGAACAAATAAACGACCGAGCCGTTCACCCCGAGCCACTCGCCGGCGTGCAGATGCAGGATTTTTCCTCCCATTTCCTTGGACATGCCGAACCAGGCGCGACCGAGGCGATAGACCAGTCCGCTGACGGCGCTGAGCAGCAAGAATGGAAGCACCCACGGCGAGAGCTTGCGGTGAAGAATACGGAGTCTGGCTTTCATGAGCATGGCACCTGACTGTTACGCCACGAATACCCGGATGGGAAGCCGGCCTTGCGCATTCACCCAACGGGGACTAGGAACCCGCATGAATCTTGCCGATTTCCGTAAAGAATATTCCGACCGTGGCCTGAAGCGTGAGGAAATGCTCGCGGACCCGGTGGCGCAGTTTTCCACCTGGTTCTCGCAAGCCACCGAACTCGGCCTGCACGAGCCGAACGCGATGACGCTCGCCACGGTGGACGATACCGGCATGCCCTATCAGCGCACCGTGCTGCTCAAATACTACGACCAGGATGGCTTCGTCTTCTTCACCAACTACGGCAGCCGCAAGGCGAAACAAATGGCGCAAAACCCACGCGTCAGCCTGCTTTTCCCGTGGATCACGCTGGAGCGGCAGGTAATCATCCAGGGCACGGTGGAAAAAATCAGCACCGCCGAGTCGCTCAAATATTTCGCCTCCCGCCCGCGTGAATCGCAGATCGGCGCGTGGGTTTCCAATCAGAGCGAGGTCATCACGTCGCGGAAATTCCTGATGCAGAAGCTGGCCGAGATTAAGGATAAATTCTCACACGGCGAGATTCCCCTGCCCTCGTTCTGGGGCGGCTACCGGGTGGTCCCGCAGATGATCGAATTCTGGCAGGGCGGCCCCGCGCGGTTACACGATCGTTTCCTCTACCGTCGTGGTGACGCGGCGTGGGAAATCGAGCGGCTTTCACCATGATAGATATTTTTGGCCGATGATTTGATTGTCGGCCATCTGCGAAAAGGGACGAAAGACTTCGCAACCCCAAACGTATCCGGCCCAGTCATATGATCATCAAGACCCTAAAATCCAGTCCTATGCTTGCGGCATTGGCCACCCTGACCCTCGGGTGCCTGCCCGCGACCGCCGCCGAATGGCTGAGTCTTCCGGCCAAAGCAGGAACTGCCAACGGAAAGAAAATTGTCCTCATTGCCGGCGACGAGGAATACCGCAGCGAGGAGTCCTGCCCGATGCTCGCCAAGATCCTCAGTCAGAAATACGGATTCGACTGCACCGTGCTCTTCGCCATCAATCCGGACGGCGGCTACATCGACCCGAATTTCCAAAAGAACCTCCCCGGCACCGAGGCGCTCGACTCCGCCGATCTGATGATCATCGGCACCCGTTTCCGGCAGTTGCCGGATGAGCAGATCGCCCGCTTCGCCACCTATTTGAACGCCGGCAAGCCTGTCATCGGCTTCCGCACCGCCACCCACGCCTTCAGCGGACCGGCGAAAACCGGCGACTTCAAGTGGGCGGAATTCGGTCTGAAAATCCTCGGTGAAAAGTGGGTGAACCACCACGGTAACCATAAAGTGGAAGGCACACGCGGCGTGACCGAGGCCGCCAACGCCAAAAACGAAGTCCTCCGTGGCGTCGGCGAGATTTTCGCCACCACCGACGTTTACGGCATCGCCAATCTCGATCAAAGCGCCGCCACCATCCTGCTCCGCGGCGCGGTCACCGAATCACTCGACCCGGC
>JBEDKU010000077.1:0-2651 GCA_041172045.1 Verrucomicrobiota bacterium
GGCGGGGAGCTGGATGAGGTGGTCGCCGGAGGAGGTGACGCGGTCGGCAGCGGACGCGTTGATGACGACGACGGCGAAGTTTTCTCCGTCGGCGGAGGCGCGGGCGAAGGCGAAGACGCCGTCATCGTCGCCACTGGATCCGCTGTCCACCCAGAGCGGGATGACGGTGCCCGTCCGCAACACGGGGAGCCGGGCGCGGAGGGCGGCGAGTTGGGAAATTTCCGCGAAGGCGGCGGAGGATTTCACGTCCTTGATGGTCGGGCCGCCTTGGTGGCGGTAGAACATCATGCGCCCGGTCTCGCCGTCCTCGCCGACTTTTCCGCCGCCATCGAGCAGGGCGTATTCGGTGCCGTAGTAGAGGCAGGGAATGCCGGGCAGGGTCATGAGCAGGCCCTGGGCGAGGCGGTTCCGCTGGGCGGTGATGCCGGCGACGCGGAAGCGGTTGAGGCCGTCGTGATTCTCGATGAAGGTAATGATTTTCTGTTGGGAGTTGAGGCCGTCGGGTCCGGGGTTCGGGTTATACCAGGGCCGCCGGTCGCGATCCGTGGCGGTGCGGGTGGCGAGGGATTTCTCCAAATCGGCGGGCGAGCCGAACTGGCTGCCGGGGTGGCGGAGGTATTCGCGGGCGTTGAAGCAGAAGTTGAAATCGAGCACGGAATCGAGCGCGGGCTCGGTTTTTTTCGGCCAATCGGAGCGCCAGGTGTATTGGCCGAGGCGGGCGGGATTTCCGTCGTAGATCTCGCCAAAGAGGATTTTCTCCGCGGCGGCGGGTCCGAGGCGTTTGCGGAGGCGCTCGGTGAAGGCGTCCCAGAACGGTGCGTGCACGTGCTTGACGGTGTCGATCCGCAGGCCATCGACGCCAACGGTGGCGAGGTAGAATTGGTAGATTTCCACGAATTCATCGACAAGGGCGTCGAAGTGCGCGCCCTTGGGATCGGTCCAGAAGTCGCGGAGGGAGAAGAAATCGCAGGTGACTTCCTCGCCATCCGACTTGCCGAGGCTGTCGTCGGAGTAGCCCTTGCGGCCGTAGCTGTCGAGCTGGGCGAGGGTGCCCCGGGTGGGGATTTTCACGCCGAGCAACTCGCGCGGGCCGTCGGGCTGGGTGCGCTCGGCGTTCCATTTCGGCACGGAGGCCCATTTGGCGTTGGCGTGGAATCCGTCCGGCTTGAAGGGCTGGACCCACTCTTCCTTTTTCGCCACGTCGAAGAGGTTGTCGCCGTTGGCATCGTAGTAAAACACGGGGCCGGCGTGGTTGAGCACAACGTCCTGGATGACCTTGATGCCCTTGGCGTGAGCGAGTTTCACGAGATCCCGGTAGTGCCGCATGCGGCCCTCGGCGCTGTCCGGGTAGGCCTCGCCGGTGAGGGAATCCCGGCTGGTGAGGTGGGGATCGATGTCTAGCCAGTCCTGCGCCCAGTAGCCGTGGTAGCCGCTTTTCCAGCCGCCGAGGTCGTAACCGGAGCGCCAGACGTTGCGCACGACCGGGGTGAGCCAGAGCGCGGTGATGCCGAGGTCGTTGAAATAACCGGCTTGCAGCGCGTTTTCCACACCGCGCAGGTCGCCGCCCTGGTAACGGGAGATATCGTCCTGCTTGGCATCGAAGAGCGCGGGATCGCAGCCGGCAGGGGTGTTGTTGGTGAGGTCTCCGTCGCAAAAACGGTCGGTCATCGCGAAGTAGATCACGTCGTCACTCCACGGTCGGGCCGGGGCGGATGCCGCCAGCGCCAAGGAGAGGAAGAGGGTTTTCAAATGCACAACCGCATATGTCCCGCGGTGCCGGATGGTTCGGAATTTCCGCAGCACGGTGGCGGGAATCGCAGGCCGCTTTCGAGGATAGGGCCTGCGGAAACGGCCATCCCCATTTTTACGGAATCTTGGTTCTCGCCGGATGAAATCCCATGAGCCATATAACCCGAATGAAGTATATGAGCCTTCCGAGAAAACAGGGATTCACGCTGGTCGAACTGCTGGTGGTCATCGTCATCATCGCCGCCCTTGCTGCTGTGGCGTTCACGGTCGCACCGAGGATGATGCAAAAAGCAAAAGCCACGGAAGCGATGCAAAACATGCAGCAACTCGGCCCGCTGCTCGCCGCCTATGCCGTGGATCACGAGATGAAACTCCCTCCCGCCAAAGGGCCGGCCACTTTGTCGGACGGAACCACCACCGATCTGCAATGGAATGAAATCTGTCTCGCCCTGCTCTACCCGGGCACCGCTCCCGCGGAGTTCAAAACCGAATCCTGGTGGGTGGAGAACAAGCCCATCCTCGGCAATCCTCTCTTTCCGAAAAACGCCAGCCCGCGTGGACGCACTCCGCTCAATCCCGGCTACGGCCTCAATGAAATGATCCCGGAAAACCTCGCGCTCAGCGCCACAGGCACCATCCCCTCCCACGAGGAGCTCCTCGCCATCCGCGTCCCGCTCGCCGCCCTGGGCGATCCCGGCCGCACGCCGTTGATCGCACCCTGCGACAACTATTTCTTCCGCTACGACGAGGCCCAGCTCGGCAACTTCAACAGCGGCACGCTCAAGGAGCTCCTCAACGACGGGAAATTCCCGCTCCTGTTTGTGGACGGCCACATCGAAACGATCAGCCCCGGAGAATACCTGGAGCGCAAGCTGTTCCTGGTGCCGATCGTGGCGATTCCC
>JBEDKU010000078.1:0-6752 GCA_041172045.1 Verrucomicrobiota bacterium
CAACCTGTGCCAATTTTCCGCGGAAAACCGGAATTGGCTAATCGTTCACATCCGTGCTTGTTTTCATTCGAAAACAAGCCATAGCCTCGCCGCCCGACGCGACAGAAGAACTGACAAGGCGGAATTTAGACTTACATTTGCTCATGGATACGCCTCCTTTCTCCGAACTCGGGTTGCCCGACACCCTGCTCGCCGCCATCGAAACTCTCGGCTACGAGCGCCCATCGCCGATTCAGGCGATGAGCATTCCCCCTGCCCTGCTGGGCAAAGACCTGGTCGGGCTTTCCGCCACCGGATCGGGAAAAACCGCTGCTTTTACGCTTCCCGCCCTTGCGAAACTCGACGTCAAACTCGCTTACCCGCAAGTTCTGATCCTCTGCCCGACCCGCGAACTCGCGGTGCAGGTTTGTGAGGAAGTCCATCGCCTCGGCGCGAAAATGCACGGCCTGCAAGCGACTCCCGTTTACGGCGGCGCACCAATCGACCGCCAGCTCCGCGCTCTCCGCAACGGCGCCCAACTAGTAGTCGGCACGCCCGGCCGTCTGCTCGACCACCTTCGCCGTGGCAGTTTCGACGCCTCCCGCATCAAGATGGCCATCCTCGATGAAGCCGACCGCATGCTCGACATGGGCTTCAAGGATGAAATGGACGAGCTGCTTGCCGCCCTTCCTCCAGACCGCCAGACGCTTTTCTTTTCCGCGACGATGAACCCGGGCGTATCCCGCCTTATCCAAAAATTCGGCAACAGCCCGGAAATCATCGAAATCCAACAGAAGGCCCGCACCGTTTCCACGGTCGAGCAGTCGTATTTCGAAGTCCGCCAGCGCTCCAAGGTCGAGGTGCTTTCCCGCATCCTCGACATGAACCCGCCGCGCCTCGGCATCGTTTTCTGCAATACGAAACGCTCGGTCGACGACTGCACGGAAGACCTCGTCAACCGTGGCTACGCCGCCGACCGCCTCCACGGCGACATCACCCAGCAGATGCGCGAGCGCGTGCTCAAGCGTTTCCGTGAAGGTGCCGTGGAAATCCTCGTCGCCACCGACGTCGCCGCCCGCGGCCTCGATATCGATGAAATCGACATCGTCTTCAACTACGACCTGCCCACCGACCCGGAAGACTACGTGCACCGCATCGGCCGGACCGGCCGCGCCGGACGGTCCGGCCGCGCTGTCAGCTTTGTCTATGGACGTGAGATCTATCGCCTGCAATCGATCGAGCGCTACACCCGCAGCGTCATCAAACGCGAGCGCATCCCGTCCGTCGAGCAAGTCGAAGGACGCCGCGCCGACTTGATTTTCGACGACCTCAAGGAACGCCTCGAGTCCGGAAAATTCGAGAACTATCAGGACAACATCGACCGTCTGCTGGAACAAGGCCACACGCCCACCGACATCGCCGGCGCGCTTGTGACCATGATCCGCGAAGCCAGCGGCCGCGAAGGCGGTGCCATCGAAGAAGATCGCGAACCGGAACGCCCGGCCCGCCGCGAGAATGTCCGCCCGCAGCGTGACGACCACGGCAGCCACCAGCGCGACGACCGCGGTCCGCGTCAGGAACGCTTCGAACGCGCTCCTCGTGGAGAAATCCAAGGCACCGAAGCCGGCATGACCCGCCTGTTCCTCTCGCTCGGCAAGACCCACGGCGTCATGGCCAAGGAAATCGTCGGCATGCTCTATCGTGAAGTCGGATTGCCGGACGGCTGCCTCGGCCGCATCTCGCTTTTTCCGAAACACTCGCTCGTCGACGTGCCGGAGCAATTCGTCAGCCAGGTGATGGACCGCACCCGCACCGCCCGCCTTCGCGGCCGCCCGTTCCGCATGGACGTGGACCGCGGCCCCGGCGACCGCGGCTGAACTAAGTTGACTTAGTCCACTTTTCCTCTTAGGGGTTCTGCCGTGAAAACGATCACCACCCACGAAGCGAAGACTCATCT
Organism: Verrucomicrobiota bacterium; assembly: GCA_041172045.1. Taxonomy (GTDB): domain Bacteria; phylum Verrucomicrobiota; class Verrucomicrobiia; order Verrucomicrobiales; family Akkermansiaceae; genus Luteolibacter. The sequence continues at coordinate 1,937 of JBEDKU010000078.1, forward strand.
TTCCCGCTATTTGGCCGCGATCGAGCGTGGTGAGGAATTCATCATCGCCCGAGGCAAAAAACCGGTGGCAATCTTGAGCCCGCTTCCGAAGGAGATCCCGAGTCGCAGGCCCAGGGTCGGAGAGACCCTGGGGCCGCGAATTTCCATCCCGGATTCCGCGTTCGCTCCGCTTACTGACGAGGAACTCAAGGAATGGTCCGGGGAATGAACGTGCTGTTGGACAGCTGCACGTTCCTCTGGCTTGCCATGGAACCTGAAAAACTTTCGCCGCTCGCGATCGTCACGATCAACGACGAGGCAAACCAACTTTTTCTCAGTGATGTCAGTTTATGGGAAATCACCCTTAAAAATCACTCGGGGAAATTACCCTTGCCGGACAGACCTGCGATCTGGCTGCCGCAACAACGCGCGTTCCACCAACTCGCGCCAGTCCCCATCCTCGAATCCCCGGTATTCCTGACATCGGATTTGCCAAGCATCCACTCCGACCCGTTCGACCGGTTGATCGCCGCCCAAGCGATTGAAAACAATTTCACGATCCTCTCTCCCGATCGACCGCTCTCATTGCTCGGGGCCAACCGAATCTGGTAACCCAAGCGCATGAACAACCTCTCAGGAAACCCGCGGCGGTTCGTTCTCTTCACGGTCTTCTACAACGCCCGGGCTTACTACCCGGTGCTTGCGATCCTGTTTCTCGATCTCGGTCTAACGCTCGATCAGTTCGTCCTGCTCAACCTGATCTGGGCGGCGACGATCTTCCTGTTCGAGGTTCCGTCCGGCGCGCTGGCCGACACCATCGGCAGAAAAAAACTGCTCGTCACCGCAGCGGTGCTGATGGTGGTGGAAATGTCCTGCCTGCTGTTAGCCCCAAGAAATGGCGGAGCCCTGCTTCTCGCCCTGTGCGTCGTGAACCGGGTCTGCTCCGGTCTCTCCGAAGCCTGTGCCAGCGGTGCGGATGAAGCGCTGGCCTACGACTCCCTGCCGGAAAACGAACGGGCCGGCGCTTGGGACAAACTGCTCGCGACGACGATGCGCTGGCGTTCAGTCGGATTCGTCATCGCGATGGTGCTCGGTGGCCTGATCTACGACCCCGTTCCGATGAACCGACTGCTGCCAGAGAATTTCCATCTATCCGCGAATATCGCGCACCGACTGCCCGTCGCTGTGGTTCTTTGCCAGGCACTGGTATGCCTCGTCGTCAGTCTGCGGATGGTCGAGCCGCCGCGCCATGCGAGCCATGACGTAGGCGGCACTTTCAGAAGCGCATTCAAGCTCACGTTGGAGACGGCACGCTGGGTTTTCACGAATCCAAAGACCCTCGTCGTCGTGGTGATCGGGCTGACCATCGATTCGATCGTCCGGAATTTCGCCACCATCACCAGCAGCTACTACCGGCTCATCGAACTGCCGGAATGGACCTACGGCTTGATCGGCGCAGCGCTCGGTTTGCTCGGCTGGTTTGTCCCGGCCATCGCCACGAGACTGAACAACCGCTTCAGCACGTTGAAGAATCTCGGCATCGCGGCCGGATTGGCGGTGGTCGGTCTCACCGCCCTGGTTCCCGCATGGCCGATTTACGGAATCCTCCCGGCCACGTTGCTGATGACCATGATGGGTTACCTCGGCTTCACCGTCAGCCGGGCGCTCCATGCCGAGGCGGACTCCTCCAAACGCGCTACCGTCCTCTCGGTCAAGGGGCTCGCGTTCAATCTCGGCTACGGACTCTTCAGTCTTGGATTCTCCCGTCTGCTAGCCCATTTCCCGGATCATCCCGCCGGCGCGGCGCTTCGCGGTGCTCTTCTGTGGCAGGTTCCCGCGTTCGCCGCCGTCACCTTGCTGCTGTTTGCTTCCGCGAACCTTCTGAGGAAACGCGCGTGTGATGCTTGAAGTCACCTCGTTCAGCGATTCCGCCGTCCTTCGAGTTTGAGCGCTTTGCGACTTTTCCGAAGAAAGATTCCCCCCGCGCCATCAGTCTCCACAAGATCCATTCTGGACAACGCACCTCCGCGTCTTAGTTTTCACGCACTTACATTGCCCCCATGGAAATCCCGAACGACTTCAGCAACCAGCTCCCGCCCGACGACGTCGCCGCCATCGATGAACTTGGAAAAACCTACCAGGCCTTCCGCGCCGAACTCGCCAAAGCCATCGTCGGCCAGGAGCTGGTGATCGAACAGCTCGCCATCTGCCTCTTCGCCCGTGGCCACGCGCTGCTGATGGGCGTCCCCGGATTGGCGAAAACCCTGCTGGTTTCCTCCGTCGCTCAGACTTTCGACCTTTCCTTCAACCGCATCCAGTTCACCCCCGACCTGATGCCCGCCGACATCACCGGCACCGACATCATCCAGGAATCCGGCGTCGGCGGACGGCGCGAGTTCCAGTTCATCAAAGGTCCGGTCTTCGCCAACATCGTGCTCGCCGACGAAATCAACCGCGCTCCCGCGAAAACCCAGTCCGCGATGTTGGAGGCGATGCAGGAAAACAAGGTCACCGTGCTCGGCAACACCTACACGCTGCAGCCACCGTTTTTCGTGCTCGCCACCCAAAACCCGATCGAACAGGAAGGCACCTACCCGCTGCCCGAAGCCCAGCTCGACCGCTTCATGTTCCTGATCGAGGTCGGCTATCCGTCGTCCAGCGAGGAAAAGGAAATCGCCCGCGCCACCACCGGCACCGCCCGCCAGGTCCTCAATCACCTGCTCGACGGAGAAAAAGTCATCGCCTTCCAACAACTCGTCCGCCGCGTCCCCGTGCCCGAGCACCTTTACGACTACGCGGTGAAAATCGTCCGCAAAACCCGCCCCGGCGAACCTGAGTCGCCCCAATGGATCAAGGACACCGTCGGCTGGGGTGCCGGCCCGCGCGCCGTGCAGTATTTGATCTTGGGCGCGAAGTCCCGCGCAGCATTGCGCGGTGCCTACATGGCATCACTCGAAGACCTGGAAGCCATCGCCTCATCCGTGCTCACCCACCGCGTGATCACGAACTTCTCGGCTGAATCGCAGGGCATGACCTCCAAAAAAATCGTCGAGCGACTGATCAAGGAAATGCGGGAGGAATGAAACACGACTTCATCGACAATACCTTGCTCTCCCGCCTCGCCTCGCTGCCCATCGAGTCGCGGGTGCCGATGCTCGGAAATGTCGCGGGCAAACATCGTTCGCCCCACCGCGGCTCATCCGTCGAGTTCGCAGAATACCGGAAATACGTCCCCGGTGACGACACCCGTCGCCTTGATTGGAAGGCCTTCGCCCGCTCGGACCGCTTTTACATCAAGGAATTCGAGGCGGACACCAACCTCCGCGCCTATTTCGTTGTCGATGCCTCCGGCTCCATGAACTTCACCGGCGGCGGCGAGTCGAAAATCCAAGTCGCCCGCCGCATCGCCGCCTCGCTCGCCTATCTGCTCGTCAACCAGGGCGACGCCGCCGGGCTCTCGATCTGCACCGACAAACTGCACCTCGAAGTCCCGCCAAGTCGCCGCGCAGCCCACTTGGAGCGCTTTTTCTCTACCCTCGGCAAAGTCCAGCCATCCGGCGAAACCGGCCTCATCCAGGCGCTCCACACCATCGCCGAGAAAATCGGCCAGCGCGCCTTCGTCGTCATTCTCTCCGACCTCTTCACCGACACCGCCGCCCTCGGCGACGCGCTCCAGCACCTCCGCTACCGCAAGCACGACATCTCGGTTTTCCACCTGATGGACCCGCTCGAGCTCGGTTTCGAGTTCGACCGCCCGCACCGCTTTGTCGATCTCGAAGACGGCACCTCCATCGTCGCCGAGCCCAACCTCATCGCGGACGAATACCGCTCCGCGCTCCGCGATTTCCTCACCGCCGTCCGCGCCAAGTGCCACGACGCCTCCGCCGACTATCAGCTCGTCACCACCGACACGCCGCTGGAACCGCTGCTCCGCGAGTTCCTCACCGCACGGCTTCCCAAGTCAAAGCATTGACCGAAACATGCTTTTCCTCAATCCACTCCTCCTCTGGGGACTGCTCGCCGCAAGCGTCCCGGTGTTGATCCACCTGATCAACAAGCGCCGCCACAAGACCATCCAGTGGGCGGCGATGCAGTTCCTGCTTAAGGCCACCCGCGAATCCCGAGGCAAGAAAAAGCTCCGCCACATCCTCATTCTCACCTGCCGCGCCCTCGCCATCGCCGCACTCGCCTTCGCCGCCGCGCGACCGATCGTCTCCGGCCTCATCGGCTGGGGCGGCGGCTCCATCGACACCGTCGTTCTCCTGCTGGACCGCTCCGCCTCCATGGAAACAAAACCCGGCGACGGCCTCAATCCCCGACGCCAGATCGTCATCGAAAAAGTCCGCGACACCATGAAAACCCTGGGCGCCACCCGCCTGGTCCTCATCGACAGCGCCAGCGGCAGACCCCAGGAAATCCCCTCGCCCGACATCCTCCCGGAGATCGCCGCCACCGCGCCCAGCGACACGGCGGCCGACTTCCCCACCCTGCTCGCCCGCGCCGCCGAGTTTCTCTCCGAAACCACCGGTCGTTCCGAAGTCTGGCTCGCCTCCGACCTACAAACGTCCAACTGGCACCCCGAAGACGAGCGCTGGTCCGCCGCCCGCGCCAGCCTCGCGGCGCTCCCCCAAAAGCCGGCCATCCGCGTCCTCTCCCTCACCGGCCCGTCCGCGGCTAACACCGCCATCCGCATCCTTGGCTCCCGCCGCTCAGGCGACGAGATGCTCTTCGATCTCGAAATCCTCCGCGCCCCCGACGCCCGCGGCAGCGCCGCCCTGCCACTCACCACCCAGCTCAACGGCACCCGCACCACCGAGACACTCACCCTGCCCGGCCA
>JBEDKU010000079.1:0-4650 GCA_041172045.1 Verrucomicrobiota bacterium
GTGCCGGAGTTGCTGTCCCTGCCTGCGGCGGAGACATGTAGATCCGCGGCGTGCGCGGAGAAGCCACAGAGGAAGGCAAGCGAGAGCGGAATCGGGCGAAATTTTGTCACCAGCGGGAGAACCATGAGTGCGGATGGATACGGCCGGATTGGGAGGATGTTTCGGGATTCCGGCAGGTTCTGCGATCGCTGCCACCACATCGCAAGGAAAAACTTAACCAGATTCGCGCCTGCTGCGGAACTGGCGACCACCTGCGCGTCCCCACCTTATGGCAGCTAAAGCCGGACCGACCCAACCCGCTTGTGAATCCACTCGGCACTGACCCGCGCCATCTCCTCCAGCGTGCCTGGCTCGCCAAACAAATGCGTCGCACCCGGCACCACGACCATTTCCTTTTCACCGCCCAGCCGGCCGAGCGTCTCGCGGCACAACCCGACTCCCACAGCATCGTCTCCACCGACGATTAACAAGGTCGGGCAACGGACGTGGGAGACCGCATTGGTCGCGAGATCCAAGCGCCCCCCTCGTGACACGACGGCATGCACCTTTTTCCGCATCTTTGCCGCCGCGATCAGGACCGAGCCGCCACCGGTGCAAGCGCCAAAATAGACGACCTTCAGGTGCCGCGTATCGGGATGGGTCATGACCCACTCGGTCACGCCCACCAACCGCCGCGCGAGAAGCTCCGCGTCGTGCCGGTATTGCTCGGTCACCTCGTCCTCCGCCTCTTCCCCTTCCGTGATGAGGTCACACAACAGCGTCCCTAGCCCCCGGTCACGCATGATCCCCGCGACATGGCGGGCGCGCGGATGATTCCGGATTCCGCCGAAATCATAAGCGAAAACCACCAGCGTCTCAGCCAATTCCGGAATCTGGAGGTCGCCCAGCAGGAACACGCCGTCCGAGGGAACGCGGACGTATTTGCTGATTTTTTCAAGAGGTGGTGTGTAGGTTGTTTTCATGAGTTCCTCCAAGTGGTTAGACATTAAAACCCATTCTTCCGTTCAATGGGAGCGACCCGGAAAATGACGAAAAATCCACTTGCGAAGCTCCTCCAGCACGATCATCCCGACGGCGAAAGGCAGGATGAAAATCCACACCACCGGCGGGAACGGATAAGTGCCGAAAATTACGTTTCCCCACGGTGTGTAGTTGATCAACAGGATGAGGACGAGCTCCACCCCGATGCCTGCAAGGATGAGTTTGTTGCTGAAAATACCGTTGAAAATCAGCGAACGCCGCTCGCTGCGGCAGAGAAACACGTTGGCGACCTGCATGAGCACGATGGCGCTCAGACAGGCGGTGGTGGCCTGCAAATAAAGCGGATCCCCCGCCGCAAGCACCTGTCCGAAGCGCCAACCGCCGCGATGCAGCACGAACGCGTAGGCTGACATCGCGGCGATGGCCTGCATCGGCCCGAGGAACAAGTAGGCGCGGGCGAGCAGCCCGCGGTTCAGCAGCCGCTGGTCCCGGCGGCGCGGCGGTGCATGCATGATGTCGGGTCCCGGTTTTTCAGCCCCCAGGCCGAGCGCCGGCAGCATGTCCGTGCCGAGATCCACCGCGAGAATCTGGATGATGGTGAGTGGCAGCGGGATGCGGAAAATCACGAAGGCGAGGTAGGGAACGATCTCCGGCACGTTCGACGTGAGGATGTAGGTTAGAAAATTCCGGATGTTCGAGAATACCGCGCGGCCCTCCTCGATGGCGGCGACGATGCTCGCAAAATTGTCGTCCAACAGAACCACATCGGCGGATTCGCGGGCGACATCCGTGCCGGTGAGTCCCATGGCGATGCCGACATGCGCCTTGCGCAACGCCGGCGCGTCGTTCACGCCGTCGCCGGTGACCGCGACGATCTCGTTCTTTTTCTTAAGCGCCGCGACGATGCGCATCTTCTGCTCCGCCTGCACGCGGGCGAAGAGAATTTCCGGGGCGTCAAGGGCGAGTTGGAGCTGGATGTTGGATAGATGTCCGAGCTGGCTGCCGGTGATCACCACCGGATTCTCGGAGCGCACCAGCCCGATCTCGCGGCCGATGGCTTCCGCGGTCTGCGGATGATCGCCGGTGACCATGATCACCCGGATGCCCGCGTCGCGGCATTGTTGCAACGCCCCGGCGACTTCCGGGCGCGGCGGGTCTTCGAGGCCCACGAGTCCGGCGAGGACCATTTCCGTATCAGCTTTCGTTCGATCGGATTTTTCAGGAATCCACCGCCAGGCGAGAGCGAGGACACGCAGACCGTCCTTACCCATCCGCGCGGCGGCGGTTTGGTAGCCGGATGCGAGTTCGGCGGTCAGTTCGGTGATGCCTTCGGCGCTTCCAGCCCGGTTGCAGCGGGCGAGCACAACCTCCGGCGCCCCCTTGCAATAGAGGATTTCCCCGTCCCCTGTGGCATGAATGGTGGAGAGCCGCCGTTTGTCGGAATCGAAAGGAATCTCATCGATCCTTACTCGATCGGGAAACCCCGTCATCGCGGTTTCCGCCAGATTCACCAGCGCGACCTCCATCGGATCACCGAGCCAGTGGCCATCCGACTTTTTCAAATCATGGCAATACGCCGCCACCTCGAAGAACCGGCGGTGGACAGGCGGAAGCGTGCCGACATCCGCCGGATCCACCATCCCGCCGGCGATGAACAGACGCTTGGCGGACATGCGGTTCTGGGTGAGCGTGCCCGTCTTGTCGGTGCAAATGACCGTGGTGCAGCCGAGCGTCTCGACGGCGGGCAGATGGCGGATGAGCGCGTGGCGGCGCGCCATCCGCTGGGAGGCCATCGCGAGTGATAGAGTCACTGTCGGCAGCAGGCCCTCGGGCACGTTCGCCACGATGATGCCGATGGCAAAAATGAAGTTTTCCCAGAATGACAACCCGATGGCCCGGCCGATAAAAAAGAAAACGCCCCCCAGTGAGACCGCAAGAACCGCGACGATGCGGCTGACCCTGAGGATTTCCGTCTGAAGCGGAGTCACCGTGTCGCCGGTGTCCTGGGTGAGGCGGGCGATCTGGCCGAAAGCCGAGTGCGCGCCGGTCGCAAAGACCAGCGCCCTTGCCTCGCCGGAAACCAGCGAGGTGCCCGCCAGCAGGACATTGGCGCTCCGCAGGATTTCCGGCTCGGCGGAGGGCCCGGCGTCGCGCGATGCCGGGACCGACTCGCCGGTGATCGTCGCATTGTTCACCCGTACGCCGAAGGATTCGATCAGCCGGCAGTCGGCGGGCAGGATGTCGCCGGACTCCAGCAGGATCACGTCACCGGGCACCAACTCGGCGGATGGGATCTGGCTGATGGAGCCGGAGCGCAGGACCTTGCTCACGTGAGGCAGCAGCTTCTTAAGAACCGCCAGCGCCCGCTCGGCGCGATATGCCTGCCAGAACGAAAACATGCCGTTGATGAGGATCACGCCGATGATCGCAATTCCGAGCGTGGCCATGCCTTCACCCGGTTGCTTCCACTCGGCGAAAAACGCCAACCCGGCGGCGATCCACAGGATGATCGCGAAAAAATGCACGAACTCCCGCGCGAAGGTGATGGCCAACGGCTCACCGGCGACATCCTCAACCTCGTTCGCCCCGAACTCCGCAAGCCGGCGCGCGGCCTCGGCATCCTCCAGCCCTGCCTCACCGCTCTTCAAGCTGGCAAGCGCTTCAGCGGCGGCGAGATGGTGGATTTTCATGGTGTGCCGGAGTGCTATTCCGGAACGGCGTGATCGCCGCGATGGCCGCCGAAACGAATCCATTTTTCAAACTCCACGATGGCGACCGCCACCACCGCCACCCCGGCGATGCGCAGCCACGAACCGGCGTTGATCGGGGCCGTGTGGAACAGCGTATTCATGACTGGAGCGTAGGTGAACAGAAGCTGGGCGCCTAGCATCGCCAGCGAGCCGCCGACCGCCCACCGGTTGGCGAGCCAGCCGATTGCGAAGATCGAGTGATGCAGAGAGCGGCAACTGAAGAGATAGGTGATTTCCACTACCACGATGACATTGATGACAGCAGTCCGAGCGGCGGCTTCCGACTCGCCCTCGGCCTCCAACTCCCAGAAGAACAACCAAAACGCACCCGCCAGCATCACTACCGATAACAGCACGGTGCGCATCAGCAGGGAACCCGTCAGCAGCGGCCGCTTCGGGTCGCGCGGCGGGCGCGCCATCAAATCGCCTTCCTTCGGCTCGAAGACGAGCATCAGGCCCAGCAGCACGGCGGTCATCATGTTCACCCACAACAACTGGACCGGCAGCGCGGGCATCACCGTGCCGAACAGAATCGCGGTTAGCAAGATCATCGCCTCCCCCACGTTGGTCGGCAGTGTCCAGACGATGAATTTCGTCAGGTTGTCAAAAACGCCTCTCCCTTCCTCCACCGCCGCCTCGATGGAGGCGAAATTATCATCTGTGAGAATCATCGCAGCGGCGGACTTCGCCACATCCGTGCCGGTGATGCCCATGGCCACGCCGATGTCCGCCTGCTTGAGCGCGGGCGCGTCGTTGACGCCGTCGCCGGTCATTGCCACGACATGCCCCTTGGCCTGCAGTGCCCGCACAATCTTTACCTTGTGCGCGGGTGTCACCCGCGCGAACACCGCAATCTTGTCAATCGCTGCGGCTAGCTGCGCGTCAGGCATACGGTCAAGTTCCGCGCCCGACACTGCGC
>JBEDKU010000080.1:0-7534 GCA_041172045.1 Verrucomicrobiota bacterium
GCCGTCATCAACCGCTCGGTCTGAAACCGCCCGCCGGTATGACGAATGAAAAAACTCTTCATACTGGCCCCGTCTGTGCTTATTATCCCGCACATGGCGGGAGACGATACCAGCGACGGCGTGAGACGGGTGACCGTCTCGATGCAGGAGGAAACTTTTCAGGCCCTCGACCGCCTCACCGCCGCCCGTGGTTTCGAGAGCCGTTCCCAGGCGGTTGCCGAAATGATCCACCAGCACGCCGCCCAGCATTTGGGAAAAATCGGCACCGAGGTCATGGCTGGCACGCTTTCCGTTGTTTACGACGAGTCCAAAAGTACGCTGCTCCGGGATATCTCCCGCATCTTCCGTGACCACATCGCCGAAGTGATTTCCTCCCAGCACATCCTGCTGGAAGAAGAACACGTGCTCGAAGTCATTCTTATGCAAGGACCCGCGCGCACCCTGCGTGACATCACCAACAAGCTCGTCACCTGCAAGGGCGTGAAAACGGCCCATCTCACCCTCACACCCCACCTCATCCCGCCGCTCCACGCCAAACGCGCATGAATCCACTCTTCGAAAAAACACTGCACGGCGCCGGCATGTGGTCCGCCGTGATCTCCCGCGGCAAACGCCTCCGCCTCACCGACCTCGACGGCGGCTCCAACGTCGGCATGCTGCTCTACAACGCGCTCGAACGCACCGAGCGCTACAACATGCCGGACACGCTCAAGGGCCAGCACATTTTCTATCTGCGCGCGCCCTACTGCCTGCACTCGGACATGGGCCGCCTGCTAGCATCGATCACCGCGGACGACGTCGGCTGGCATGACACCGTCTGCGGTCACTCGGACGCCGCCCGCGTGCTCGCGAAATACGGCCCGCACAACTATCAGCAAGCCCGCAACGACTGGAACCGCAACGCCCACGATTGTTTTCTCATCGAGCTCGCCAAGTGGGGCCTTGGGAAAAAGGACCTCGTCCCGAATCTCAATCTTTTCAGCAAAGTCGTCGCCGATGAGGACGGAAATCTCTCATTCGTCCCGGAAAACTCGAAACCCGGCGACTCCATCGAGCTGCGGTTTGAAATCGACACGCTCGTCGTGCTCAACACCTGCCAGCACCCGCTCGACCCGGATCCGGTCTATCGCCACCGCCACATGAAGATAGAAGTCTTCGCCGGCGAGCCGACCGCCGTGGACGATCCATCGCTCACCGTCCGCCCCGAGAATCTCCGCGCCTGGGAGAACAACCAAACCTATCACACCCTCCGCTTCTCATGACCGAAAGCACTCTCAAACCGGAAAACGCCGTGTTCCGCGAAGTCATTCCCGCGGGCGACTGGTGGGTCCACGAAATCAAGAAAGGCCAGACCTTGCGCATCCTCGACCTCGAAGGAAACCAAGCCGCCGACACGCTTTTCTTCAGCGCCGCCGATCCCACCGAGCGCTACAGCGCGGACCGCACCATCCAGGAGCAGGCCGCGCTCTATCTGACCACCGGCACCCAGCTGATGAGCACCGAGGGAAATCCCATGCTCACCCTCACCGCCGACACCTGCGGCCGCCACGACACGCTCGGCGGCGCGTGCTCTCGCGAGTCGAACACCATGCGCTACGCCCACGACAAGGAATGCATGCACGCCTGCCGCGACTCCTTCATCCGCGGCGCGCAGGAATGGAACATCGAGCTCACCAAGCGCGACATCACCTGCAATATCAACTTCTTCATGAACGTCCCGGTCTCGCCCGACGGCGGACTGACGTTTGCCGACGGGATTTCCGCGCCTAGTCGCTATGTCGAGATGCGCGCCGAGATGGACGTCGTCTGCCTGATTTCGAATTGCCCGCAGCTGAACAATCCATGCAACGGGTGGAACCCGACACCGGTCGAAGTCCTCATCTTCTAAACGGACCGCGAGATTCATCTCGCCCGTATTCATTCATCTCCACCACAGGCGAAATAAATTTCGCGGTCCATCTATCCCATGAAAATCCTCATCGCCAACCGCGGGGAAATCGCCGCCCGCGCCATCCGCACTTTCAAGAAACTCGGCTATCAGAGCATCGCCGTTTACTCCGAGCCGGACTCCGGCGCGCCACACGTCGATCTAGCGGACGAAGCCCACCTTCTCGGCCCAGGCCCCGTATCCGAAAGCTATTTGCTCAAGGAAAAACTGCTGGAAATCGCAAAATCCTCGGGAGCCAGTGCGGTTTTCCCCGGCTACGGATTGCTTAGTGAAAACACCGACTTCGCTCGTATGTGCGAGGACGCCGGAGTAAAATGGCTCGGCCCCACGCCGGAGCAAATCATCGCCTTCGGCCTCAAACACGAAGCCCGCCGCCTGGCCGGCGACGCGGGTGTGCCACTCGTTCCAGGAACCGGGTTGTTGGAAAATGCCGAAGCGGCCATTCTCGCCGCAAAAGAAATCGGCTACCCCGTCATGCTCAAGAGCACCGCCGGCGGCGGCGGGATCGGCATGAAAGTCTGCCGCGATGAAACGGAACTTCTTCGGGAGTTCGAGAGCGTCGTCCGCTTGAGCGAGCGCAGTTTCGGATCCGGCAGCGTGTTCCTCGAGCGCTTCATCCAGCGCGGCCGCCATATAGAGGTGCAGATTTTCGGCGATGGCATGGGCAAGGTGTTAGCCATCGGCGAGCGCGATTGCTCGGTGCAGCGGCGGAACCAGAAAGTCTTCGAGGAAACCCCCGCGCCAAGCCTATCCGATGAAACAAGATCCGCACTCCACGCCGCGGCGGTCAAGCTGGGAGAAAGCGTGAACTACCGCTCGGCGGGCACCGTGGAGTTCATCTACGACGCCGACCGCGATGATTTCTTTTTCCTCGAAGTGAACACCCGCCTGCAAGTCGAGCACGGCGTCACCGAGCTGGTCACCGGCATCGATTTGGTCGAGTGGATGGTCCGCCTCGCGCTCGATGAAACCTGGCAGATGCCGGAAATCTCCCCAGCTCCGCAAGGCTGCGCGATCCAAGCGCGGGTTTACGCGGAGGATCCGAACCACAATTTCCGCCCGAGCTGCGGACTGCTCACCGAAGCGAAATTTCCCGAGTGGACGCGTTGTGACGGCTGGATCGAACCGGGCACGGAAGTAAGCCCGTTTTACGATCCGCTGCTCGCCAAGGTCATGGTCCACGCCACCGATCGCGAGGCCGCGGTTACCAGGTTAGAGCAAGCGCTGGACGAGACGAAGATCTCCGGAATCGAGACCAATCTCCGATATCTGCGCGGCATCGTCCGCTGGACGCCGTATCTCAACGGCGGCGTGGCGATGCGCGACATGGCGGATTTTTCCTACACACCGCATACCATCGACGTGGTCTCGGCGGGCACCATGACGACCGTGCAGGACTGGCCGGGCCGCGTCGGCTATTGGGAAGTCGGCGTACCGCCATGCGGACCGTTCGACAATCTATCGCTGCGCCTCGCGAACCGGTTGGTCGGAAATCCGGAAGGCACCGCCGCGCTTGAAATCACCATGACAGGACCGACGCTGCGTTTCAATACCGCGACAAGCATCGCTGTGGTGGGCGCATCCGCGCTGATGCTGAAAAATGGCGTGCCCGTGGCAATGAATGAACTCATCGAAATCGCCGCCGGGGACGTGCTGAAGATCGGTCGCTTCGAAACGACCGGCGCGCGCGCCTATTTCGCAGTGGCGGGCGGGATCGAATCGCCAGAGTATCTCGGGAGCTGTTCCACCTTCACGTTAGGCAAATTCGGCGGGCCGTTCGGACGCGCGTTGTTGCCGGGAGATGTCCTGGGAATAAGGAGTGGGGACATTCCTGTCCCCACCAGGAATGGACAGGAATGTCCCTTCTCCTTATCTCACTCGTGGAAAATCGCGGTGCTCTACGGCCCGCACGGCGCACCCGATTTCTTCCTCGATGAAGACATCGACACGTTCTTCGCCACGAAATGGGAGGTCCACTACAACTCGGCCCGCACCGGCGTCCGCCTCATCGGCCCCAAGCCGAAATGGGCGCGCACCGACGGCGGTGAGGCGGGCCTGCATCCTTCTAACTTGCACGACAACGCCTATGCCATCGGCGCGGTCGATTTCACCGGCGACATGCCCGTCATCCTCGGCCCTGATGGCCCGAGCCTCGGCGGCTTCGTCTGTCCGGTCGTGGTGGTGGACGCGGAGTTATGGAAACTCGGTCAGCTCCGGCCCGGCGATCTCATCGAGTTCGTGCCCGTCGATGAAGCATGGGCGCGTGATCGACAGATCGAAGTCAGCGAATTCCTCGCCGGAGAGCGCTCGGACCTATCCGATCCCGTGCAAGGCGAACGCGGTTCCTGCTTCATCGACTCCTTCGGCGAAGGCGATGAATCCGTCGTCGTCCGGCGCGCGGGTGACCGGTATTTCCTGATCGAGTTCGGCCCGCATCATCTCGATTTAAAATTGCGCTTCAAAGCCCACGTCGTTCACGAGTGGCTGAAGAAACAAGCCATCGCGGGTATCATCGATCTCACGCCCGGCATCCGTTCCTTGCAGGTTCACTTCGATCCGGGCGTGATCGGGCGCTGCGATCTGTGGGAACAAATCCGCGAAGGCATCGCGTCATTACCACCTCTGGAGCAGATCGAGGTCCCGACGCGCATCGTGCACCTGCCGCTGAGCTGGGACGACCCGAGCACCAAGGAAGCCATCCGCCGCTACATGCAGAGCGTGCGGCCGGACGCGCCGTGGTGCCCGAGCAATCTGGAATTCATCCAGCGGATCAACGGACTGGATTCCATCGACGAGGTTTACAAGATTTTCTTCGATGCCTCCTATCTGGTGATGGGCCTCGGCGATGTCTATCTGGGCGCGCCCGTCGCCACACCACTCGACCCGCGCCACCGGATGGTGACGACGAAATACAACCCGGCGCGGACGTGGACGCCGGAGAACGCGGTCGGCATCGGCGGAGCCTATCTTTGCATTTATGGGATGGAAGGACCGGGAGGCTATCAGTTCACCGGCCGGACGATTCCCGTGTGGAACCGTTGGCGGAAGACGGAGGATTTCGAGAAGCCGTGGTTGCTGCGGTTTTTCGACCAGCTGCGTTTCTATCCAGTGAGCGCGGAGGAATTGCTGCGCCTGCGCGAGGAGGTCCCACGCGGACGGCACAAGCTGGAGATCGAGGAGAAGGTGTTTCGTTTTTCCGACTACGAGGTGTTTCTTGAAAAGCATGCGGAGGAAATCGACGCCTTCCAGACCAAGCAGCGCGCGGCCTTCGAAGCCGAGCGGAAGCGCTGGGAGGAAGCCGGTTTATCAATGGATGCACCGGCGGAAGCCGTGGTCGAAGTGGACGAGGTGGTGATCCCGGACGGTTGTTTCACGATGGACAGCCCGGTCACCGGTAGCGTGTGGAAAATCGAGGTCACGGCTGGCACAAGGATCGCTTCCGGAGCCACCGCGTTGATTCTGGAAGCGATGAAAATGGAAATCTCACTCGAAGCGGACGAGCACGTGGAGATCATCGAAGTGCTTGTCGCCGAAGGAGCCAGCGTGAGAGCCGGGCAGGCTCTCGTTATTGTCAGACCCTCATGAAAATCAGCGAACTCAAGGAACGATACGCGGCGGGTGTCACACCGTCGGAGGTGATCGGCGAAATCTGGGAGAAGATCATCGCCTGGGATGATCCTGCGATTTTCATCCATCTACCGAAAAAAGACGAGTTGCTCGCGCTCGCCGATGAGGTGGAGACGATGCCGAAGGATCTGCCGTTGTGGGGAATCCCCTTTGTTGTGAAGGACAACATCGATGTCGCCCGCTGGCCGACGACGGCGGCTTGTCCGGAGTTCGCCTTTGTTCCGATAGAAGACGCGGAGGTCGTCAGGCTGCTGCGGGCGGCGGGCGCGATTCCGATTGCGAAAGGAAACCTGGATCAATTCGCCACCGGCCTGGTCGGCACGCGTTCACCCTACGGAATCCCGAGAAACGCCATCGACGCGGAATATCTACCAGGCGGATCCAGCGCCGGCAGCGCATCCGCGGTTGCGGCCGGGCTCTGCGCGTTTTCGTTAGGAACCGATACCGCCGGCTCCGGCCGGGTGCCCGCGGCGTTCCAGGAGTTGATCGGCTGGAAGCCGACAAGGGGGCTGCTGAGCAACCGCGGAGTGGTGCCGGCATGCCGGTCGCTGGACTGTATTTCAATTTTCGCAAACTCCGCCGCGGACGCCGTGCTGATTTCGAATGTGGTCGGAAAATACGACGCGGCGGATGCTTTTTCGCGCGAAGTGACGCCTACCGGATGCCTCGGCGGGGACTTCCGATTTGGCGTTCCCACGGTGCTCGATTTCGCGGGAGACCCAGATACTCCCGGACTTTTCGCGGCTGCGGTCGAGCACCTGAAGTCGATAGGAGGAACACCGGTGGAAATCGATCTGACACCCTTCACCGACGCGGCGAAGTTGCTCTACGAAGGTCCGTGGGTGGCGGAGCGCTGGGCGGCGGTGGGTGAGTTCGTGGAGTCGCATCCCGACGCCGTTTTTCCAGTCACGCGCAAAATCCTGGAAGATTCCAAAGGCTGGGACGCGACGGCCACCTTCAAGGCGCAATACCGGTTGCGGGAACTCGCCCGCGAGACGGAGGCGGTTTGGAAACATATCGACGTGCTGTTGCTGCCCACCACGCCCCGCCTCTACACCGTCGCGGAAAACCTAGCGGATCCATTCGCCACCAACGCGATGCTCGGTCGCTACACGAATTTCATGAACCTGCTGGACCTCGCCGCAGTGGCGATGCCTGCCGGCCGGGCCCGGGAAGGATGCGCGCCGTGGGGCGTGACCCTCGCCGCGCCCGCCGGGTGGGACGCGGCGCTGCTGGGACTGGCAGGAAGATTCGGAGGGGAGGCGGTGAAGAACGACGGTCACAGACCGCCGCTACCGAAAATCCCGTTGCTCGTCTGCGGTGCGCATTTGGAGGGGCTTGCCTTACACTGGCAGCTCGCGGATCGCGGGGCGGTTCTGCGGGAGAAGACGCGAACGGCGGCGGTCTATCGAATGTTTGCGATGCCCGCGGCGGGGGCGATTCCTCCCCGCCCGGCGTTGATTCGGGACGATGCGAACGGCGTGGCGATCGAGGTGGAGGTCTGGGAGTTGGAGCCTGCGGCATTCGGCGATTTCATCTCCAAAATTCCGGGTCCACTCGGAATCGGCAAGGTGTTGCTGGAAAGCGGCGAGGAGGTTCCCGGATTCATCGCGGAACCCCGGGCGACCGCCGGCGCGGAGGAAATCACCCGTTTCGGCGGCTGGAAGGCTTGGCTGGCTAGGGAGGTGTGATGTCTTCAGCGGCCACCCGCTTCGGCCGCATCAGGAAATAGAGCAGGTAACTCACCGCGAAAATCCCCAACGCGATGAGCGGGGCGACCGCCGCCCCCGGCTGGGTCGCGGTGAACGCCGCATGCACCCGCACCACCACCAGCAGCGCGCAAACCAATGCTCCAAGGATGGGCACGACTAGCGGTACCTCAAATCCATCCGATGGCTCGGATGGCCGGCGCTTGAGGACGATGAGGGAAATGTTCACCAAGGTCAATACTACTAGCAG